>NZ_QBIZ02000037.1:0-946 GCF_003057735.2 Pseudomonas sp. RIT411 | reverse complement strand
CCTTGGCGCTCTTGGGCACGTCGGCGAGGATGGTCGGTTCGAAATAGCTGCCACCGTTGGCGTGGGCCTTGCCCCCGGCGATGACCTTGGCGCCCTGGCTCACGGCGTCGTCGATGTGTTCCTTGACCTTGGCCGCGGCCTTGGCGTCGATCAGCGGGCCGATGGTCACGCCCTCTTCCAGGCCGTTGCCGACCTTGAGCTTGGCCACGGCGGCCTTGAACTTCTCGGCGAAGGCGTCGTAGACACCATCCTGGATGTAGAGGCGGTTGACGCAGACGCAGGTCTGGCCGGCGTTGCGGTACTTGGAGGCGATGGCGCCTTCCACGGCCTTGTCCAGGTCGGCGTCGTCGAAGACGATGAAGGGCGCGTTGCCGCCCAGCTCCAGCGACAGCTTCTTGATGGTGGGCGCGCTCTGCTCCATCAGCTTGGCACCGATCTCGGTGGAGCCGGTAAAGGAGATCTTGCGCACGATGGGGCTTTCGGTCAGCTCGGCGCCGATCTCGGCGGCGGAGCCGGTGACCACGCTCAGCACGCCCTTGGGAATGCCGGCGCGCTCGGCCAGCTCGACCAGGGCCAGGGCCGAATAGGGGGTCTGGCTGGCGGGCTTGATCACCATGGTGCAACCGGCGGCCAGGGCCGGACCGGCCTTGCGAGTGATCATCGCGGTGGGGAAGTTCCACGGCGTGATGGCGGCGGTGACGCCGATGGGCTGCTTGATCACCAGGATGCGCTTGTCAGCCTGGTGGCCGGGGATGGTGTCGCCATAGATGCGCTTGGCTTCTTCGGCGAACCACTCGATGAAGGAGGCGGCGTAGGCGATCTCACCCTTGGCCTCGGCCAGCGGCTTGCCCTGCTCCAGGGTCATCAGCCGGCCCAGGTCGTCCTGGTTCTCGATCATCAGCTCGTACCAGCGACGCAGCTTGGCCGAACGCTCCTTGGCGGTCAG
>NZ_QBIZ02000035.1:0-3250 GCF_003057735.2 Pseudomonas sp. RIT411 | reverse complement strand
TGAACTGAGCGGGGGTGCTGGGTGTTAGGCGCTTGACGATGACCTACTCTCACATGGGGAAGCCCCACACTACCATCGGCGATGCATCGTTTCACTTCTGAGTTCGGGAAGGGATCAGGTGGTTCCAATGCTCTATGTTCGTCAAGCAATTCGGTTGGCTGGCCAGGCGATACAGCTGCCTGGCTGGCCCAATTGGGTCTGTGATCGAAGTAGACGTGTCGTCTTTGGGGTCTTGCGAACCCACGCGCCCGTTTTCGGCGTCGTCTTCCTCACGCTCTGACCGCGGTCAGATTGTTTGGGTGTTATATGGTCAAGCCTCACGGGCAATTAGTATCGGTTAGCTCAACGCCTCACAGCGCTTACACACCCGACCTATCAACGTCGTAGTCTTCGACGGCCCTTCAGGAAGCTCAAGGCTCCAGTGAGATCTCATCTTGAGGCAAGTTTCCCGCTTAGATGCTTTCAGCGGTTATCTCTTCCGAACATAGCTACCCGGCAATGCCACTGGCGTGACAACCGGAACACCAGAGGTTCGTCCACTCCGGTCCTCTCGTACTAGGAGCAGCCCCTCTCAAATCTCAAACGTCCACGGCAGATAGGGACCGAACTGTCTCACGACGTTCTAAACCCAGCTCGCGTACCACTTTAAATGGCGAACAGCCATACCCTTGGGACCGGCTTCAGCCCCAGGATGTGATGAGCCGACATCGAGGTGCCAAACACCGCCGTCGATATGAACTCTTGGGCGGTATCAGCCTGTTATCCCCGGAGTACCTTTTATCCGTTGAGCGATGGCCCTTCCATACAGAACCACCGGATCACTAAGACCTACTTTCGTACCTGCTCGACGTGTCTGTCTCGCAGTCAAGCGCGCTTTTGCCTTTATACTCTGCGACCGATTTCCGACCGGTCTGAGCGCACCTTCGTACTCCTCCGTTACTCTTTAGGAGGAGACCGCCCCAGTCAAACTGCCCACCATACACTGTCCTCGATCCGGATAACGGACCAGAGTTAGAACCTCAAGGTTGCCAGGGTGGTATTTCAAGGATGGCTCCACGCAGACTGGCGTCCACGCTTCAAAGCCTCCCACCTATCCTACACAAGCAAGCTCAAAGTCCAGTGCAAAGCTACAGTAAAGGTTCACGGGGTCTTTCCGTCTAGCCGCGGATACACTGCATCTTCACAGCGATTTCAATTTCACTGAGTCTCGGGTGGAGACAGCGCCGCCATCGTTACGCCATTCGTGCAGGTCGGAACTTACCCGACAAGGAATTTCGCTACCTTAGGACCGTTATAGTTACGGCCGCCGTTTACCGGGGCTTCGATCAAGAGCTTCGCTTGCGCTAACCCCATCAATTAACCTTCCGGCACCGGGCAGGCGTCACACCCTATACGTCCACTTTCGTGTTTGCAGAGTGCTGTGTTTTTAATAAACAGTCGCAGCGGCCTGGTATCTTCGACCGGCATGAGCTTACGGGGTAAACCCTTCACCCTCACCGGCGCACCTTCTCCCGAAGTTACGGTGCCATTTTGCCTAGTTCCTTCACCCGAGTTCTCTCAAGCGCCTTGGTATTCTCTACCCGACCACCTGTGTCGGTTTGGGGTACGGTTCCTAGTTACCTGAAGCTTAGAGGCTTTTCCTGGAAGCATGGCATCAACCACTTCTCCTTCTAAAAGAAGGATCGTCATCAGCTCTCGGCCTAGACCGTCCGGATTTACCTAAACAGTCAGCCTACCACCTTAAACTTGGACAACCAACGCCAAGCTGGCCTAGCCTTCTCCGTCCCCCCATCGCAGTAACTAGAAGTACGGGAATATTAACCCGTTTCCCATCGACTACGCCTTTCAGCCTCGCCTTAGGGACCGACTCACCCTGCGTCGATTAACGTTGCGCAGGAACCCTTGGTCTTTCGGCGTGCGAGTTTTTCACTCGCATTGTCGTTACTCATGTCAGCATTCGCACTTCTGATACCTCCAGCAAGCTTCTCAACTCACCTTCACAGGCTTACAGAACGCTCCTCTACCGCATCACCAGAGGTGATACCCGTAGCTTCGGTGCCTGGTTTGAGCCCCGTTACATCTTCCGCGCAGGCCGACTCGACTAGTGAGCTATTACGCTTTCTTTAAAGGGTGGCTGCTTCTAAGCCAACCTCCTAGCTGTCTAAGCCTTCCCACATCGTTTACCACTTAACCAGGACTTTGGGACCTTAGCTGACGGTCTGGGTTGTTTCCCTTTTCACGACGGACGTTAGCACCCGCCGTGTGTCTCCCATGCTCGGCACTTCTGGGTATTCGGAGTTTGCATCGGTTTGGTAAGTCGGGATGACCCCCTAGCCGAAACAGTGCTCTACCCCCCAGAGTGATACATGAGGCGCTACCTAAATAGCTTTCGAGGAGAACCAGCTATCTCCGAGCTTGATTAGCCTTTCACTCCGATCCACAAGTCATCCCCTGCCTTTTCAACGGAAGTGGGTTCGGTCCTCCAGTCAGTGTTACCTAACCTTCAACCTGCTCATGGATAGATCGCCCGGTTTCGGGTCTATTCCCAGCGACTAGACGCCCTATTAAGACTCGCTTTCGCTACGCCTCCCCTATTCGGTTAAGCTCGCCACTGAAAATAAGTCGCTGACCCATTATACAAAAGGTACGCAGTCACCTAACAAAGTAGGCTCCCACTGCTTGTACGCATACGGTTTCAGGTTCTATTTCACTCCCCTCTCCGGGGTTCTTTTCGCCTTTCCCTCACGGTACTGGTTCACTATCGGTCAGTCAGGAGTATTTAGCCTTGGAGGATGGTCCCCCCATATTCAGACAGGGTTTCTCGTGCCCCGTCCTACTCGATTTCATTGATAAGAGCGTTTCGCGTACAGGGCTATCACCCACTATGGCCGCACTTTCCAGAGCGTTCCGCTACTCTCAAATCAACTTAAGGGCTGGTCCCCGTTCGCTCGCCACTACTAAGGGAATCTCGGTTGATTTCTTTTCCTCAGGGTACTTAGATGTTTCAGTTCCCCTGGTTCGCCTCTTAACCCTATGGATTCAGGTTAAGATACCTAGCTTATGCTAGGTGGGTTCCCCCATTCAGAGATCTCCGGGTCACAGGTCATTTGCCACCTCACCGAAGCTTATCGCAGGCTATCACGTCTTTCATCGCCTCTGACTGCCAAGGCATCCACCGTATGCGCTTCTTCACTTGACCATATAACCCCAAGCAATCTCGCTGACGTCACAAGGACGCTACCGATCTGCA
>NZ_QBIZ02000034.1:0-27327 GCF_003057735.2 Pseudomonas sp. RIT411 | reverse complement strand
CCCCGCTCATCGTGATCGGCGCCTCCGCCGGCGGCATCACCGCGCTGCAGCAGCTGTTCGAGGCCATCGGCACCCAGTTGCCCTTCGCCTTCGTCGTGCTGCAGCATCTACCGCCCAGCAGCTCCAGTGGTCTGCGCAGCCTCCTGCAAAACTGGTCAGCGATGCCGGTCGAGACGGCCGCGAGTGACACCCACCCCAAGCCCGGCACTGTCCATCTGCCCTCGCCCGCCGCCATCCTGACCCTGGAAGACCAGCGTTTTCACACGCGCCCAGCCGAAGGTGGGCAGCGACGGCCGGAAACCGACGCCATCGATGCCTTCCTGGAGAGCCTTTCGCCGCAGGCGGCCGCCCGTACCGTCACGGTGATCCTGTCCGGCAGTGGCATGGACGGCACCGCCGGGGCTATCCACATCCGCCAGTGCGGTGGCATGGTCATCGTCCAGGATCCGCTGACGGCCGCCCATCAGGGCATGCCCAACGCCATCGCCCAGCGCGGTCTGCATCATCTGGCCCTGCCCATCGCCGCTATCGCGCGCTATCTGATCGGCTGCGCCGCGCCGGAGTACCGCTGGCCGGAGCCCACGACCCAGCCGACCCCCCTGGCAACGACCCTGGAGCAGATCCTGGAGCTGATCCGCCGCCAGGCGGCGTTCGACTTCAGCGGCTACAAGACGTCCCCCCTGCTCTGGCGCATCCAGCAGCGCATGGATGTACGCCGGGTCTGGGCCTTCGGCGACTATGCCGCGCTGCTGGAGGACGACCCCGCCGAGCTGGTGGCCCTGGTCAAGGGCATCCCTATCCATGTCACCGAATTCTTTCGCGATCCGGACGCCTGGGACGTACTCGGCGAAGAGGTGCTGCTGCCGCTGCTGAAGCGTCCGGCGACCGAGCCCCTGCGCATCTGGATCCCCGCCTGCTCCACGGGGCAGGAAGCCTATTCGATGGCGATGTTGCTCGACGAACTGCGTACCGCCCATGGCTGCACCACCGGAGCCCAGCTGTTCGCCACCGAGCCGGCCCCGGAGATGCTGGCCCAGGCCAGCCGTGGCGCCTATCGCGGCAGAGAGCTGGCGACGCTGTCACCCGCACGTCTGGAAAGATTCTTCTATGCCGTCGATGGGGCCTATCGGGTTCGGCGCTCCTTGCGCGAGCGCATGGTCTTCGCGGTCCAGGACCTACTGCTCGATCCGCCGTTCGCCGCGATGGATCTGATCAGCTGTCGGAATCTGCTGATCTACCTCGAACCCGAGACCATCGACTTCGTGCTGCAGCTATTGCACGGCGCGCTACGGCCTGGCGGCTATCTGCTGCTGGGCAAGAGCGAGGCCTATCCCCTGCATCGCTTCGGCTTCGAACCCGTGGCCCTGCGCTGGAATCTCCATCGCAAGGCAGGGCCCTTGCCAGGCCCGCCGCCCACCCTGCCCCGGCGACGATCCCGCCGGACAGCGCGCGCCCTCGAAGCCGAGCGCACCGCCCTCGAACATTTCGAGCTGCCCTCGGTGCTGATCGACGTCGAGGGGCAGGTGCTGCGCCTGTACGGCAACACCGAGGCCTTTCTCGGCCTGCCGGTCGGTGAACCGAGCTACCGACTGCTCGATCTGGTGCCCCGCCCCTGGGTCGCCACCCTGCGCCATCACCTCACCGGCGCCCTGCACGGTGGCGAGCCAACGCTGGTCGCGGGCTTGCCGGATCGCTTCGACGCCACCTTGAGCGTCACCTTGCGCATCACGCCCCTGGACGGTCCGGGTCAACAGGATCAGGTGCTGGTGTCCTTCATCCGTCAGTCAGGGAGCGCTGGGACACCCGCGTCTCCAGACGTTTTCGATGACACCCGGGTGGTAGAGGAAGCGGACTGGCGTGAAGCGATCCGTCTTTCCCAGGAAGAGCTCGAAGCCTCCCGCGAGGAGCTGCAGGCGCTCACCGAAGAACTCAAGGCCTTGAACAACGAACTCAAGGACACCAACGACCAGCTGCAACTGAGCAACGAGGACCTGAACCGGGCGAACGATTCGCTGCAGGACCATATCGGGCAGTTGCAGATGCAGCGGCGGGTCCTGTCCTCCGGCGCCGTGATGACCCTCTGCCTGGATGCCGAGCTGAAGATCCTCTGGTTCACCCCGGCCATGACCGACCTGCTGCCGCTGCAACAGGCCGATACCGGGCGGCATGTGCGGGATCTGGTACCGAAATTCCAGGATCCCGAGCTGTTCGAGGACATTCGGCAGGTGTTGCAGGATGGCGAGCCCCGCACGGCGGTGGTGCAGTCCCGGGACAGCCGCTGGTTTTTGCGGCGAATCTACCCGGATACGGGCAATCCGCGAGCCGTCGCCGGTGTCGCTGTCACCTTCGCCGATATCACCCTGCGCACCCAGGCGGAGCTGGCACTGCGTGAACGCGAACGCCAGCTGAAACGCAGTCAGCAATGGCTTACCGCGCAGAAGGACGCCTTCCAGTCCGCCATGAGGGGAGAAGGCCTACGCCGGTCGCTGGGCATTCTGATCCAGGCCCTGATCGCCGAAGCGGGTGATCAGCGCCGGTGCGCCTTCTTTCTCTCCAAGAGCACGGGTCTGAGCCATGTGGTGGGTATGACGGAGCGCTACGCCCGGGACGTGGAGGGTTGCCCGATCTCCCTGGATTCGCTGGCCTGCGGGCTAGCCATCGCGCTGGGTGAGCCGGTCATCACCCGCGATGTGCTGGAGGAGCCGCTCTGGGAATCCCGGGCGTGGATGGCACGTCAATACGATTTCCGTGGCTGCTGGTCCTTTCCGGTCAAGACCGCGGACGGTGAGAGCCTCGGTTCCCTGGCGATGTATTTCCAACATCCCCGACTGCCGGATGCGATGGATCTCGAACTGGCCGCAGCCTTCACCCACACCGCGGCGATCATCATCTGGCGGCACCTGCAACCGGATGGCGAGGCCGTGACCAGCGGCATCGACACCGGGCTGGCAGAGCCCTGATACCGCCCACTCAGGTGGTGGCGCCCAGTTGCCAGGGGACGAATTCGTTCTGCCCGTAGCCGTGCAACTCGCTGCGGCTGCGCTCCCCCGAAGCCAGCGCCAGCAGGCGCTCGAAGATGAAGGCGCCCCGCTCTTCCAGGGTGGTGCTGCCGTCCACCAGGCCCCCGCAGTCCACGTCCATGTCGTCGCGCTGGCTCTCCCACAGCCGGGTGTTGGTGGCGATCTTCAGCGACGGCGTCGGTGCGCAGCCATAGGCCGAACCCCGGCCGGTGGTGAAGGCGATCAGGTTGGCGCCCCCCGCCACCTGGCCGGTGGCCGAGACCGGGTCGTAGCCGGGGGTGTCCATGAACACCAGGCCCGGGCTGCGCACCGGCTCGGCGTAGCCGTAGACCGCCATCAGATCGGTGGAGCCGGCCTTGATCACCGCGCCCAGGGATTTTTCCAGGATGGTGGTCAGGCCGCCGGCCTTGTTGCCCGCCGAGGGGTTGTTGTCCAGGCTGGCGCCGAAGCGGGCGCAATAGTCTTCCCACCAGCGGATGCGTTTCACCAGGCGCTCGCCCACCGCCGGGCTGGCGGCGCGGCGGGTGAGCAGGTGTTCGGCGCCGTAGATTTCCGGCGTTTCCGAGAGGATGGCGGTGCCCCCGGCGGCCACCAGCAGGTCCACCGCCCGGCCCAGGGCCGGATTGGCGCTGATGCCGGAATAGCCGTCCGAGCCGCCGCATTGCAGGCCCAGGACCAGATGCCGCGCGCTGACTGGTTCGCGCTGCACCGCATTGGCCGTGGGCAGCAACGCCTCGACCGCGGCGATGCCACGGGCCACGGTGGCGGTGGTGCCGCCGCTGTCCTGGATATTGAGGGTCTGCAGTCCCGCATGCTCGGCGAGGCCCTGGTCGGCCAGCAGTGAGGGGATCTGGTTGGCTTCGCAGCCGAGGCCGATGAACAGCACGGCGGCGAAGTTGGGGTGGGCCGCATAGCCACCCAGGGTGCGGCGCAGCACCGCCATGCCCTCGCCCTGGGTGTCGATGCCGCAGCCGACGCCATGGGTCAGGGCGACCACGCCGTCGACGTTGGGATAGGGCTCCAGCGCCGCGGGACGGACGTCGCGGCGGAAATGGTCGGCCACCGCCCGGGCCACCGTGGCCGAGCAATTCACCGAGGTGAGGATGCCGATGTAGTTGCGGGTCGCCACCCGGCCATCCGGGCGGACGATGCCGAGAAAGCTGCGCTCGATGGGCGCCGGGGCGCCACGCGCCTCGATGCCGAAGGCGTGTTCGCGGGTGAAGTCGCCCATGGCCAGGTTGTGCACGTGCACATGGCTGCCGGCGGCGATGGCCGCGCGGGCGAAGCCGATGATCTGGCCATAGCGGCGTACCGGCGCACCTGCGGCGATGGCGCGCACGGCGACCTTGTGCCCGGCGGGCACCGGTTCCCGGACCTGCACGCCCTCCTCCGGCAATTCCAGGCCGGGCACCAGCGCCTGGCGGGCGATGAGCACATCGTCTAGCGGGTGCAGACGCAGGGTGGCGCGGGCAGCGGCCGCGGCGCCGCTGCGGGTGATCAATTCCATAGGGGTCTCCACGTCAGCCTTCGAATTTGGTCCGGATCACGCCTGAGGGGTGCCTGATAGGTGCAGATCCGCATCAACCGCGATCCTCTTCCAGTTGCCGCACGGCCTGTTCCACGCCGCGCAATTCCGCCAGCCCCTTGAGCCGGCCGATCAGCGAATAGCCCGGATTGGTCCGCCGCCCCTGGTCATCCAGCAGCTGATGACCATGGTCCGGCCTCATGGGCAGGCGCGCTCCGCCGTCGCGTGCGCGGCGACGCTCCTCGCGCACCAGTTCGCGGATTACCCCGACCATGTCGACGTCGCCGTCCAGGTGATGGGCCTCGTGGAAGCTGCGCGGATCCGCCTCGCGCCGGGTCGCGCGCAGGTGGACGAAATGGATGCGCGGCGCGAACTGGCGGGCCATGGCCACCAGGTCGTTGTCGGCGCGCACGCCATAGGAGCCGGTGCAGAAGGTGAGGCCGTTGGCCGGGCTCGGCACAGCATCCAGCAGCCACTGGGCATCGGCGGCGGTGGAGACCACCCGGGGCAGACCCAGCAGCGGTCGCGGCGGATCGTCCGGATGCACCCCCAGGCGGATGCCCACTTCTTCCGCCACAGGCACTACGGTCTGGAGAAAGGTCGCCAGGTGCTCGCGCAGCCGCGCGGCGTCGATGCCGGCATAGGTGGCCAGCAGGGCGCGCAGGTCGGCCACCGTATAGCCCTCCTCGGCGCCCGGTAAACCGGCGATGAGGGTGCGCACCAGTTCGTCGCGACCGGCGTCGTCGAGCCCGGCGTGATAGCGGCGCGCCCGTTCGATCTCCGCGGTGCTGTACTCGGCCTCGGCGCCGTCGCGCTGCAGGATGCAGAGATCGAAGGCGGCGAAGGCGTCCTGATCGAATCTCAGCGCCCAGCCGCCGTCGGGCAACAGATGCGCCAGCTGGGTGCGGGTCCAGTCGAGCACCGGCATGAAGTTGTAGCAGACCACGTCGATGCCGCACTGGGCGAGGTTGCGCAGACTCTGGCAGTAGTTCTCCAGATAGCGCTCGCGACCCGGCAGGCCGCGCTTGATGTCTTCGTGGACCGGGATGCTCTCCACCACCGACCAGGACAGCCCCGCCGCCTCGATCAGCGCCTTGCGCTCGACGATGGCGGCCACCGGCCAGACCTCGCCATTGGCGATCTCGTGCAGCGCCGTGACGATGCCGGTGGCCCCGGTCTGGCGGATGTCGGCGAGAGAGATGGGATCGCGCGGGCCGAACCAGCGCCAGGTGTGTTCCATGTCAGACTCCTTGCTCGGTCAGATCGGCGATGGCCGCTTCGATACCCGCCGCGGCGATGCGCGCGTGGGCCCGTTGCACCGCGGCGCGAAAGACGGGGTGCGCGGCCAGGTCGGGGGGAAAGACCTCGGCCAGCGCCAGCACGGCGTCCACCCGCGCCGCGCCCGTAGGCAAGGCGGCCAGGGTGGCGCGCAGGGGATCGTCCAGCGCCTCGCCCTCGCCTTCACCATAGTGGATCCAGGCCGCCACGCCGAGGGCGGTGCAGGCCGGATCACCGCCCTGCTCCAGCAGCTGCCGGGCGCCCAGCAGCCAGCGTTGCGGCAGCTTCTGCGAGCCGTCCATGGCGATCTGCCGCAGGCGGTGCTGCAGGGCATCGTTGCGGAAGCGCGCGACCAGCGCCTGGGCATAGCCCGGCAGATCCACGCCTTCCGGCATGTCCAGGGTCAGCGCCGCCTCGCGACTCATATAGCGGTGCACCAGGGCCGCCAGGCGTTCATCGGCCATGGCCTCGGCCACGGTGCCGTGACCGGCCAGGCTGCCGACATAGGCCAGCAGCGAATGGCTGCCATTGAGCAGGCGCAGCTTCATGGTCTCGAAGGGGCGGACGTCCGCCACCATCTGCACCCCTTCCCGTTCCCAGTCCGGGCGCCCTTGCGGAAAGCGGTCCTCGACCACCCACTGGCTGAAGGCCTCGCCGACCACGGCGGCCGGGTCATCGCAGCCGAGATCGCGCAACCGCGCGAAGGCGGCTTCGTCCATGGCCGGAACGATGCGATCCACCATGCTGCAGGGAAAGGCCACCTCGGTAGCGATCCAGGCCGCCAGCCCGGCGTCCTGGGCCTCGGCGAGGGAAACCACCGCCTGGCGGGTCCGCTGGCCGTTGTCCGGCATGTTGTCGCAGCAGAGCACGGTGAAGGGCGCGATGCCGGCTGCCCGGCGCCGGCGCAGGCCTTCCACCAGCAGCCCCGGCGCGGTGCGCGGCGCCCGCGGTTCGGCCAGGTCGTGGACGATGCCGGGATCGTCGCGGCGCAACGCGCCGCTGGCCGGACTCAGGCAATAGCCCTTTTCCGTCACCGTCAGAGTGACGATGCGCACCCCGGGATCGGCCAGCCGGGCCAGCAGGGCCTCGCGCCCGGCCCCGCCGTCGCCAGCGTAGAGCACCTCGCGCAGGACGCCGATCTCGCGCAGCACCCCTTCGCGCCGGTTGCGGTATTCGGCCACGTGATAGCGACCCTGCTGGGCGCTGAGGGTCTCCACCAGCGCCCGCCCCGATCTGAGGTTGGCGCTGCACAGGCCCCAGGCGCCGCCGCCATGGCGGGCCAGGTTGCGCTCCAGGTAGACCGCCTGGTGGGCACGATGGAAGGCGCCCAGGCCCAGGTGGACGATGCCGATGGCGGGCGCCGGATAGCGCGAAGGAATACGTTCGAAATCGCTCATCGGGCGCCTCCAGTGGCCAGCTCGGCGGGTGCGTCCGCCGGCCGCTCGGCCAGCGGCTTGACGAAGCGCGCCACGCACAGCGAACCGATCACGGTCAGGGCGCCGGCTAGCAGGAAGGCGCTGGTGAAGGCCCCGGTGAATTGCACCAGGTAGCCGGTCACCGCCGGGCCGATGATGCCCGAGGTGTTGGCCAGGAAGTGCATGAAGCCGCTCACCCCGCCCACCCGCGCCGCCGGCACCGTGTCCTGGATGATCGCCCAGTAGATGGCGCCGGTCAGGTAGAGGAAGAACACCGAGAGCGCCACCAGGGCCACCGCGGCATAGAGGGTGCTGACCAGGCCGGCCACGGCGATGCACAGGGCGCAGGCCAGCAGGCAGGTCACCAGCACCACCTTGCGCGAGAACATCAACCGGCCGGTCTTGCGGAACACCCAGTCGGACAGATAGCCGCCCACCGCCAGGCCGATGAAGCCCAGCACCCAGGGGATCACCGTGGCGATGCTCATGTCCTTCACGTTGAGGCCATAGGCCTGGATCAGGTAGCTGGGAAACCAGGTGAGGAAAAAGAACAGGGTGTAGTTGTAGGCGAAGAACGCCAGGGCGGTGAAGAGCACCGTGGGCTGGCGCAGGTAGTACTTGAGCGGCCTGACCTCGGTGTCCACCACGGCCACGGCGCGCTCCTCGGCGGCGATGTCGGCGGCCAGCTGGCCGGTTGGCTTGTCCTTGATCCAGAGGTACCAGACCACCGCCCAGACGAAGCCGATCAGCATGATGACGACAAAGGACACCTTCCAGCCGTAGGCCACCGCGATCACGCCGACGATGGGGCCGGAGATGGCGCCGCCCAGGGGGGTGCCCGACATCGACAGGCCCAGGGTGCGGCCGCGGTTGTGCGGCGCGTACCAGTTGTTGACCATCTTGCTGGTGGAGACGCTCAGGGGCCCCTCGGCCATGCCGAACAGCACCCGGATCACGATCAGCGCGGCAAAGCCCGAGGCCAGCACCGTCAGGCCGCTGAACGCCGACCAGAGCACCATGGCCAGCAGCAGCGTGGTCTTGGCGCCATAGCGGTCGGCGGCCCAGCCACCGATGAAGTTGAACGCCGCATAGCCGACGAAGAAGGCGCTGAACAGCAACCCCATCTCGCCGGCGCTGAGCGCGAAGTCCTTCTGGATCAGCGGCGCCGCCACCGACAGCGCCGAGCGATCCAGATAGTTGACGACCCCCGCCAGGAACAGCATGACGAGTACCAGTCCACGACCTTGTCCAGCCATTTGTTACCTCCCGCTCATTGTCTTTATTCGGTAAGGCATCGCAGCGGCGCCCCTCGGGGAGCCCGTGTTGTCAGGCGTTGCCACCCCATTGCACCAGCACCTTGCGGGTCTGCTCGGGGTGCCTTTCGATCAGCTCGATGGCGCCCGGCATCTCCTGGCTGGCCACCTGGTGGCTGATCAGCGCCGCGGCATCCAGCCGGCCCGTCGCCAGCAGCTCGATGACCCGCGGAAAGCGGCCGTTGTTGAGCCGCGAACCCACCAGCGTCAGTTCCTTCTTGATGATCTCCAGCTGCACCAGCTCGCTGGGCGTGGCGCTGAAGCCCAGCAGGCCGATGCGCCCGGCCGGCGACGCCAGCCGGACGATCTCCGGCAGCAAGGCCGGATGGCAGGCGGCGTCGACGATCAGCGGCACGCCCTCGCCGCCGGTGGCTTCGCGCATGGCCGCCTCGACATTGGTCTCGCGACCATTGAGGGTGCGGGTCGCGCCCAGGGTCCGGGCGGTGGCCAGGCGATCGTCCAGCACATCAGTCACCGTAATGTCGGCGATGCCCAGCGCCCGGGCCATCTGCACCAGGGTCAGGCCGATCACGCCGGCGCCGTAGATCAGCAGGCCATCGCCGGGCAGGAACTGCATCCGCTCCAGCACATTGAGGGCGATGCTGTAGGGCTCGACCAGGGCGGCCTGGGCCAGCGGCAGACCGGGCGGCAGGCGATGGGCGTTGGCGGCGGGTACGCAGACCTCTTCGCTGAAGCCGCCATCGCGGTGCACCCCCAGCACCTGCAGGCGACTGCAGACATTGGGCCGGCCGATGCGGCAGGGATAGCAGCTTCCACAGGCGATCACCGGATCGACGCAGACCGGATCGCCCACCGCCAGGCCGCTCACGCCCGCGCCCACCTCGCGCACCACGCCGGCGAACTCGTGGCCGGTGACGCGGGGAAAGCGCACGAAGGCGTTCTGCCCATGGATGATGTGCATGTCCGAGCCGCAGATGCCGGCATAGGCCACTCCGACGCGGACCTCACCGGGCGCCAGCGTGGGTACCGCGACCTCTGCGATGCTGAATTCGTGGGGCGCTCTGACCTGAAAGGCTTTCATCCTGGACTCCTCCTTCACCAGTGCCACAGGGTGCCATCCACCAGCCGGTTCACCGGCAGGCTGGCGCGTTTGTACGGATAACGGGCGGCGAGGTCTTCATCGATGTCCACGCCGTGGCCGGGCACCTCGCCCGGGGTGAAATGGCCGTCCGCGAAGCGATAGGCGTGGGGAAAGACCTCCTCGATCCGCGCCTCGTGGGGCATGTGCTCCTGGATGCCGAAGTTGGGCACCCAGGTGTCGAAGTGCAGCGCCGCGCCCATGCACACCGGCGACAGGTCGGTGGCGCCATGGAAGCCGGTGCGCACCTGGTAGAGCGCGGCCAGATCGGCGATGCGCCTCATGTGGGTGATGCCGCCGGCATGCACCAGGGTGGCGCGGATATAGTCGATCAGCTGCTCCTGGATCAGCTCGCGGCAGTCGTGGATGGAATTGAACACCTCGCCCACCGCCAGCGGCGTGGTCGTGTGCTGGCGGATCAGGCGGAAGGCCTCCTGGTTTTCCGCCGGGGTGCAGTCCTCCAGCCAGAACAGGTTGTATTCCTCGACCCTCTTGCCCAGCCGTCCCGCCTCGATGGGCGTCAGCCGGTGGTGCACGTCGTGCAGCAGGTGCAGGTCGTCGCCAAAGCGCTCGCGCACCGCGGCGAACAGCTTGGGCACGTGATTGAGGTACTTGGCGGTGTCCCAGACGTGCTCGGCCGGCAGGTCGCTGTCGGCCGGCTCGTAGCGCTCGCCCTCGCGCTTGGCCACGCCGTAGGTGGTGGGAATGCCCGGCACCCCGCACTGCACCCGCACCGCACGATAGCCCTGCTCCACATGGCGGGCCACCTCGTCCAGGCAGCTGTCGATGTCCTTGCCGGTGGCGTGGCCATAGACCATCACCCGCTCGCGACTCTTGCCGCCGAGCAGCTGGTACAGCGGCATACCGGCGGCCTTGGCCTTGAGATCCCAGAGCGCCACGTCCACCGCGGCGATGGCGGTCATGGTGACCGGTCCGCGCCGCCAGTAGGCGCCGCGATAGAGGTACTGCCAGATGTCTTCGATGCGATGGGCGTCGCGACCGATCAGCGCCGGCAGCACGTGCTCTTCCAGGTAGGCCACCACCGCCAGTTCGCGGCCGTTGAGGGTGGCGTCGCCGAGGCCATAGAGGCCTTCGTCGGTGACGATCTTGAGGGTGACCAGGTTGCGACCGGGACAGGTGACGATGACGCGGGCTTCGGTGATCTTCATGGCTTCAGGCCTGGGCAGTGAGCGCGGGAATCAGGGGCGGCAGCGCCGGCATGGCGGCGCGCGGGATGAGTGCACCGGGATGCTGGATGACCGTGGCGGCGAGGCGATGCCCCCAGGCGGCGGCCACCTCGGGCGCCCCGCCCTGGAGGCGGCAGGCCAGGTAGGCGGCGCTGAAGGAATCCCCGGCGGCGGTGGTGTCCACCACTCGGGCCACGGCTTCGCCGGCCACCTCCTGGCGCCCCTGGCGATGCTGCAGCAGGCAGCTGCGCGCGCCGCGCTTGAGCGCCACCTCGGCCACGCCCCACTCGGCGTACTGGGCAAGCAGCGCCGCCTCGTCGGCGAAGCCGAACAGCGCGGCGTCGTCCTCCCAGGTCACCAGCGCCAGGTCGGCGAGCTGCAGCAACCGGTGATAGGCCGTGCGCGCCGCCTGCAGATTCGGCCATAGCCGCGGCCGGTAGTTGTTGTCGAAGACGATGCGGGTGCCGGCAGCGCGCGCCTGGCGCAGGGCCTCCAGCAGCCGCTCGCGACCGGTATCGGTCAGCACCGCCAGGCTGATGCCGCTGAGATAGAGCAACTGATACTCGGCCAGGGCCGCCAGCAGCGGCTGGGCCTCGGCGCCGTCGAAACACTCCCGCGCCGCCGCCTCGCCGCGCCAGTAGAGAAAGCGCCGCTCGCCGTCGGCATCGGTCTGGATCAGATAGAGTCCCGGCAGACGCCCGGGCAATACCCGCACCCGCGCGTCACTCACCCCCTCCTCCCGCCAGCGTGCGCGCATGGCCTGGCTCAGGCTGTCGTCGCCCACCGCGGTAAGGTAATCCACCTGCACCGGGTCGTCGCCGAGCAGCCGCCGCAGATAGACCGCCGCATTCAGGGTATCGCCGCCAAAGGCCTGGCCCAGCTGGCCATCTTCCTGACTGCGCAACTCGACCATGCATTCGCCGATGAGGCCGATGCGGGTCAGGGGGGACGAAACGAGGGGTAGCGTCATGCAGACTCCTGAGGATGGTCCGGAACCCGGACGCGGCAGGCGGACACTGCCAGGCCGGTCACGCCGGGATCGAGGCGAAAGCTGCGCCCGGCCAGGGGTTGCGCCTGGCGGGCGGAATCATCGAGACCCACCCGGGCGGTGGTGATCAGCAACTGCTCCAGGCGCGCGCCATAGAAGGCGCAGGAGGTGACCCGCGCCACCGGCAGCTCCACCCAGGCGAGCAATACGCCCTCGGCGCTCCAGCGACTCAGGCGATAGCCGTCCCAGTGGGCGATCCACAGCGCGCCCTCGCTGTCCACGGCCAGGCCATCGGGCACGCCGGGCTGCTCGCCGAAGTCGATGAGGGTGCGTCCGCGACCGAGCTGGCCACTGGCGAGATCGAAGTCGAAGGCCTGCACCCGGCGGGTGGGCGAATCTATGTAGTAGAAGGTCCGGTTGTCCGGGCTCCAGCCCAGGCCGTTGGACACGGTGATGCCGTCGAGGCGTTGATGCAGCTGGCCGTCCAGGTCCAGGCAATACAGCCGGCCGCCACCGGGCGCCTCGTCGAGCAGCGTGGTACCCAGCCAGAAGCGGCCGAGCGCATCGCACTTGCCGTCATTGAAACGGTGCTGAGGCCCATGGACCGCACGGGGCGGCTGCGCAACGGGCGTCGGCTGGGCGGCCCCGGCGGCCAGGCGCCAGACGCCGTCGCTCAGGGCCAGCCAGGTGGAACCGTCGACATGGGGCACGGCGCAGCCCAGCGGTCGGCCGAACTCCAGCACCTCGACCGGAGCCGCCGGCTGCGGCGCCGCGCGCAACAGGCGACCGGCCAGGATATCCACCCACAGCAGGCGCTGCTGTCGGGTATCCCAGACCGGGCCTTCGCCCAGTTCATCGCCATGATCGAACAGGCACTCAGGCGGCGCCATGCTGGGTCTCCTCCACGAAGCGCAGCGGTATCAGCACCAGCAGACAGCTCAGGGCGAGCATGGCGTAGCTCCAGTGCCAGCCGAAATGCTCGATCACGTAACCGGCCACCGGCCCCACCAGAAAGCCCGCCAGGCCCAGGCCCACGCCAATCAGCAGACCCAGGCCGCTGCCGGCCGCGCGGGGCGAGGAATCCACCGCCAGCGAATAGAGCACCACATAGGGCGAGTTGCGGAACAGGCCCCAGGCCAGCAGCAGGGTCCAGGCCATGGCGCGGCTGTCGATGAACATGCACAGCGCCACGCAGATCGAGAAGCCGACGGTCAGGATGCCCAGCGCGAACTTGCGGCCGCGGTGATCGCTCAGCGTCCCCCAGAAGATCTGCCCCGCCCAGCCCACCAGCCCCGAGGCGCCGGAGATCACCGCGGCCTCGGCCAGGCTCAGCCCCAGCTGGCTGGTGAGCTGGTAGGTCAGAAAGGTGGCCACGCCCATCTCGGTCCAGAGAAACAGGAAGTTCATCACCAGGCAGAGGCGCACGTTGCGCTCGGCGAAGGCCTGGCGCAGGTTGCTCAGCGGATTGCGCGACACCGGCGCGGCGGTGTCGACCGGCACGGTCAGCCGTTGCTCGCGGATCCAGGCATAGACCTGTTCCTCGTTGCGGCGGCGGCCGAGGTAGAGCTGCAGCAGGATGATCGGCAGACCGATCAGGGGAATCCAGAGAAAGGTGGCGCGCCAGTCGCCATTGGCCAGGATCAGCCCCATCAGGACCGGGCCGACGAATTGCCCCAGGGGCATGCCGGTATGGTGGACGCCCAGGGCGAAGCCGCGATTTTCCTTTTGCCAGAATTCGCTGGCCACGGCGATGTTGACCGGCTCCATGGCGCCGGTGCCCAGGCCCATGGTGAATCTCAGCACCTGCAGGGCGCCCAGCGAGCGCGCGTACACGGTGGCGAAGGCCGAGCCTATGGTCAGGGCGCAGGCTCCCACCCAGCTCCAGGCACGGCGGTGGCCGGTACCGACGCTGTCGGCCAGCACCCCCACCACCAGGGCGCCGACCAGGGTGCCGACGAAACTCAGCGAACTGAGCCAGCCGCCCTGGGCGGCGTCCAGTCCGAATTCCTGCATGATCGCCGGCAGCACGGTCGGCAACAGCTGGCGATCCACCGAAATCATCAGCATCGCCAGGGTGGTGATGCCCAGCATCTGCCAGGACACCGGATGGGCGCGGGGCAGCCAGCGGGGAGTATGAGCGGCAGGCGCCAATGCGCCCGGGGCCTTGGTCATGGATTTCATCGTCGCGGGTTCCGTTGTTGTTTTTGTTCGCACCGCCGGCGACTGCCAGCGGTGAGAGAAGACCCTTACGCGCGAAATGCTTTGGAACGTTGTTCCATTCGCTGGCGGACAGTGTTGCTGGCCTTTCCCGCATCCGTCAATCAGAATGGAACAGTGTTCCGGCAACCAGGCGACCGGCGGTCCCATGGAAAAGAATCAGCAACTCGGCAATGACATGGTCAGCGCCGTCGGGCGCACCCTGGCGGTGCTCGAAGCCCTCGGCGAGCGCGAGGACGACTGCGGCGTCTCGGAGCTGGCGCAGCAACTGGACCTGTCGAAGAGCACCGTCCACCGCTTCCTGCAGACGCTCAAGGCCCTGGGCTATGTGGTGCAGGACGCCGAAGACCGCTACCGCCTCAGCGTCAAGCTGTTCGAACTGGGCGCCCGCGCCCTGCCCCAGCTGGAGCTGGTCCGCGAAGCCGAACCAGGCATGCGCCTGCTCAACGACCTCACCGGCGAGACCGTCCACCTCGGCATCTTCGACGAGGGCGCCATCGTCTATGTGCACAAGCTCGATTCGCGCTACACCCTGCGCATGTATTCACGCATCGGTCGGCGGGCTCCGCTGTATTGCACGGGAATCGGCAAGGTGCTGATGGCCTGGCGCCCAGAAGCCGAGGTGCGGCAGATCCTCGCCCAGGAAACCTTTGTCCGTCGCACGCCCAACACCCTCGACAGCCTGACCGCCTACCTCGCGGAACTGGCGCGGGTGCGTGAGCTGGGCTTCGCCGAAGACCACGAGGAATTCGAGGCCAACATGAGGTGCCTGGCGGCGCCGATCCGCGATCGCTTCGGCCAGGTCATCGCCGGCCTGAGCGTGTCCTTTCCCTGCTTCCGCTTCCGCGAAGACCTCGAGGCCGAGTACGTCGAGCAGATGCTCGCCACCACGGCGCGCATCTCGGCGCAGATGGGTGCCCCGGCCAGCTAGCACCGCCCGGGATCGTCGCTCCCACGAGGGCACTGATTCGAGCGTCCAGCCATAGTCAGACCAATGGTCCTATGGCCGGCTCGGCCTTAAGCCGCCGCTAAGCCACCCCCTATAGCGTGTGATGCACATCACAACTCCAACCCGGTGTCCCGCCGGGGCTACCCTCACGGTGACTGTCATGATGATGCGCACACTCAAGGTGGGTCGCCGGTCGGCCTTGGCCTTCTCGGTTATCGTAGCAATCGTCATCGCGCTCGGGGCTATCGCCCTGATCCAGATGCGGCAACTTAGGCAGTCGGAAATCGAGGTGGAAACGGACTGGATGCCCAGCGTTCGCCAGGCCGGCCAGATGACTGCGGCGCTGCTCAGGTTGCGCCTCGAAAGCCTGAGAGCCCTGGGCACCCGGGACCCCGCGCGCCAGCCGGAAATGGCCACGGCCCTGGTCGATCTGCGCAGCCACTTCGCCACCGGGGTAAAGGACTATGCGCCCCTGGTGTCCAGCGATGCGGAGCAACGGCTGTACCAGGCGGTGCAGGACGGGGCCACGGCTTATCTGGGCCTGCTGGACAGCTTCGAGACCCTTTACCGCACGGGGGATCTGCCAGGCGCCGAGGCCCTGGCCAACGGCGGCATGCGCGCGGCCGCCGACCAGTTGCAGGCGCAGATCGAAAACCTGGCCGCGCTGAATGACCGGGGCGCCGTCGCCTCGGGCATCGAAGCGGGACGGATCTACGACCACGGCCTGGCCTGGGTCGCGGGGCTGATCCTCGCCACCCTGCTGGCCACCATCGCCCTGGCCTTCCTGCTGACGCGCAGCATCACCCTGCCCATCGGCGAAGCCCTGCGCATCGCCCAGCGGATCGCCAACAAGGATCTTGCCGAAGACATCCAGGTCACGGGCCGCGACGAGGCCGCCGGCCTGCTGACCGCCCTGGCCGACATGCAGGCCAATCTGCGCGATACCGTGGCCCATCTGGCGGACAGTTCCAGTCAGTTGGCCGCCGCCGCGGAGGAGATGACTGCGGTGATCGACGCTGGCAATCGCGGCCTGCTCAGACAAAACGACGAGATCGGCCAGGTGGCCACCGCGGTGACGGAAATGAGCGCCGCGGTGGACGAGGTGGCGCGCCACGCGGAGGAAAGCGCCGGCGCCTCGCAAAGGGGCAGCACCCTGACCCAGGCCGGCCTGCAACACGTGGCCGCGACCCTGACCGCCATCGAACGGCTGGCTACCCAGGTCGATCAGAGCAGCGGCCAGATCCAGACGCTGTCGGGACGCGCCCAGGCCATCAGCAACGTGGTCGACGTCATCCGCGCCATCGCCGAGCAGACCAATCTGCTGGCGCTCAATGCCGCCATCGAAGCGGCACGCGCAGGCGATCAGGGTCGCGGCTTCGCCGTGGTCGCGGATGAGGTTCGCGCCCTCGCCCACCGCACCCAGCAGTCGACGCGGGAGATCGAGGCCATGATCGGCACCATCCAGCAGGATTCGACGGACGCGGTGAAGGCCATGCAGCAGAGCAGCCAGACCGCCGAGCAATCCCTGGCCGTTGCCCGGGAAGCCAATGGCGCCCTGCTGGCCATCGCCGGAGCCATGGGCGGCATCGACGAGCGTACGGCGCTGATCGCCACGGCCGCCGAAGAACAGGCCCTGGTGGCCAAGGACATCGACCGGGGGCTGATCAGCATCAAGGACCTGTCCGACCAGACCGCCGCGGGCGCCAGCCAGACCTCCAGCGCCAGCAACGAGGTGTCGCGCCTGGCGGCCGGTCTCCGTCAGGTGGTGGCGGAATTCGTGATTTGACCGGGGCCGGCGCTGGCCGCCAAAACGGCGCCAGTCCGCGAAGGATCGGCCGGCCTTTTCTCCAGGCACAAAAAAAGCTGCCCTAGGGCAGCTTCTCTTGCGTCGTTCAGGTAGTTCAGAGGACCCGGAACGACTCGTATGGCGCGGCGGACGGGACTCGAACCCGCGACCCCCGGCGTGACAGGCCGGTATTCTAACCGACTGAACTACCGCCGCGCATTGCGTGCACCTTGCGGAACACTTCCCGAAGAGTTTGGTGGCTGATGACGGGATCGAACCGCCGACCCCCTGCGTGTGATGCAGGTGCTCTCCCAGCTGAGCTAATCAGCCATCCCCTTCGGGTGACGCGCATTCTCCTCGTAGCCCCTTGATCCGTCAAGGATTTTTCCAATTTTATTTTTTACGGGCGCTATTCCAGGTAGATCATCTTGCGGGTCATGCCACCGTCCAGGGTGATGGCCTCGCCGGTGATGAAACCGGCGTTGCCGCCGAGCAGCCAGGCCACGCAGGCCGCCACGTCCTCCACCGTCCCTACCCGTCCGACCGGATGCTGCTCGTGGTCGGCGGCGGACAGCGGTTCGGCCTCGCGGACATGGGCATCGCGCGCATCGATCCAGCCCGGGCAGAGGGCATTCACCCGCACTTCCGGGCCCAGGCTGACGGCCAGGGCATGGGTCAGGGCCAGCAACCCGCCCTTGCTCGCGGCATAGGCTTCGCTGTGGGGCTCGGACTGCCGGGCGCGGGTCGAGGCGATGTTGACGATGGCGCCCTGCTGCTCGCGCAGATAGGGCGCGCAATGCTTGGCCATCAGCATGGGTCCGTCCAGATTCACCCCGAGCACCTTGCGCCACTCGGTCAGCGCCAGGCTTTCCAGCGGCTGGCCCTGGGCGGTGGCGAGACCGGCGTTGTTGACCAGGGCGTCCAGCCGACCGAACTGGCCGATCACCTGGGCCACGGCGGCCTCCACCTGACCCTCGTCAGCCACGTCCAGAGCCACGAACCAGGCGCGCTCGCCGAGTGCGGCGGCCACCTTGGCGCCGCGCTCCTGCTCGATATCGGCCACCACTACCCGCCAGCCTTCGGCTATTAGCCAGGCGGCGATACCCAGCCCGATCCCACGCGCCGCGCCGGTGACCAGGGCGACACGCAGCTCTACCGGTGCGAACGTCAGACTCATAGCGCCGCCAGTCCGCGGGCCAGGTCCTGGCGCAGATCGCCCAGGTCTTCGAGACCCACGGCGATGCGGATCAGGCTGTCGCTGATCCCGGCATTGGCGCGCTCGGCCGGCGACAGTCGCCCGTGCGAGGTCGTCGCCGGGTGGGCGATGGTGGTCTTGGTATCGCCCAGGTTGGTGGTGATGGAGATCATCCGGGTGGCGTCGATGAAGCGCCAGGCGGCGTCGCGCCCACCGGCCACCTCGAAGCTCACCACGGCGCCAAAGGCGCTCTGCTGGCGGCACGCCAGCTCATGCTGCGGATGGCTTTCCAGGCCGGCATAGTGGACCCGCTCGACGCCGGGCTGGCCTTCCAGCCACCGTGCCAGCTCCAGTGCGGTCTGACTGTGCGCCTGCATGCGGATCTTCAGCGTCTCCAGGCCCTTGAGGAACAGCCAGGCGTTGAAGGGACTCAGGGTTGGCCCTGCGGTACGCAGGAAACCCACCACCTCTTTCATCTGCTCGGCACGACCGGCGACCACGCCGCCCATGCCACGACCCTGACCGTCGATGTACTTGGTCGCCGAATGGATGACGATGTCGGCACCCAGCGCGAGCGGCTTCTGCAGCGCCGGGGTGCAGAAGCAGTTGTCGACCGCCAGCAGCGCGCCTTGGGCATGGGCGATCTCGGCCAGGGCGGCGATGTCCACCAGCTCGGCCAGGGGATTGGACGGCGACTCGACGAAGAACAGCCGGGTGTTGGGCTTGCAGGCCGCCTGCCAGGCGTCCAGATCGGCCAGCGGCGGATAGTCCACCTCGATGCCGAAGCGCTTGAAGTACTTCTCGAACAGGCTGATGGTGGAGCCGAACACGCTGCGCGAAACCAGCACGTGGTCACCGGCGCTGCACAGGCTCATGACCATGGCCAGGATGGCCGACATGCCCGAGGCGGTGGCCACCGCCTGCTCCGCGCCTTCCAGGGCCGCGATGCGGGTCTCGAAGGTACGGACCGTGGGGTTGGTGTAGCGCGAATAGACGTTGCCCGGCACCTCGCCGGCGAAGCGCGCCGCGGCATCCGCGGCGGTCCGGAACACGTAGCTGCTGGTCAGGAACAGGGCTTCGCCATGCTCGCCTTCCGGCGAGCGCTGCTGCCCTGCCCGCACCGCCAAGGTCTCGAAGGCCGCGCCCTCGAGATCACTGTCCAGGCGTCCGGCATCCCAGTCTTGGCTCATGTGCAGCTCCTTAGTCGTTGTAAAGATCGATGATGGCGCTGACCGCCTTGTGCTTGACCTTGGCCGCGTCGTTGCGCGCCTGCTCGATCCGGTTCAGATAGGCGGCATCGACGTCGCCGGTGATGTACTCGCCATCGAACACCGCGCAGTCGAACTGCTCGACCTTGGGTGCCTTGCGGGTACGCACGGCTTCCTGCAGGTCCTGCAGATCCTGGTAGATCAGCCAGTCGGCGCCGATCAGTTCGCCGACTTCCTCGGTGGTGCGGCCGTGGGCGATCAGCTCGTGCACGCTGGGCATGTCGATGCCGTAGACGTTGGGGAAGCGCACCGCCGGGGCCGCCGAGCAGAAGTACACCTTCTTGGCGCCGGCTTCGCGGGCCATCTGGATGATCTGCTTGCAGGTGGTGCCGCGGACGATGGAGTCGTCCACCAGCATCACGTTCTTGCCGCGGAATTCCAGTTCGATGGCGTTGAGCTTCTGGCGCACCGACTTCTTGCGCGCGGCCTGGCCGGGCATGATGAAGGTTCGGCCGATGTAGCGGTTCTTGACGAAGCCCTCGCGGAACTTGACGCCCAGGTGGTTGGCCAGCTCCAGCGCCGCGGTACGGCTGGTGTCCGGAATCGGGATGACCACATCGATGTCGTGCTCGGGGCGCTCACGCTGGATCTTCTCGGCGAGCTTCTCGCCCATGCGCAGGCGCGCCTTGTAGACCGAGATGCCATCGATGATGGAATCCGGACGCGCCAGGTAGACGTGCTCGAAGATGCAGGGCGCATACTGCGGATTCTGCGCGCACTGGCGGGTGTAGAGGCGACCGTCTTCGGTGATGTACACCGCCTCGCCCGGCTCCAGATCACGGATCAGGGTGAAGCCGAGTACGTCGAGGGCGACGCTCTCGGAGGCGATCATGTACTCCACGCCGTATTCGGTGTGACGCTGGCCGAAGACGATGGGACGGATGGCGTTGGGATCGCGGAAGCCGACGATGCCGTAGCCGGTGATCATGGCCACCACGGCGTAGCCGCCACGGCAGCGCTCATGAACCTCGGAGACCGCGGCGAAGACGTCGTCCTCGGTCGGCTGCAGCTTGTTGCGCACCGCCAGCTCGTGGGCGAAGACGTTGAGCAGCACCTCGGAATCGGAGGTGGTGTTGACGTGGCGCAGATCGGATTCGTAGATCTCGCGGGACAGCTGCTCGACGTTGGTCAGGTTGCCGTTGTGCGCCAGGGTGATGCCATAGGGCGAGTTGACGTAGAACGGCTGCGCCTCGGCGGAGCTGGAGCTGCCGGCGGTGGGATAGCGCACGTGGGCGATGCCCATATGGCCGACCAGGTGCTGCATGTGCCGCTGCTGGAAGACGTCGCGGACCAGGCCGTTGTCTTTGCGCAGGAAGAGTTTACCGTCCAGGCTGGTGACGATACCGGCGGCATCCTGACCGCGATGTTGAAGGACGGTGAGCGCGTCGTACAAAGACTGGTTGACGTTCGTCTTGCCCACGATACCTACGATGCCACACATGTGACGCGACCCCACTGTTTCAAGTGATGCGACGGCGGACCATCGCAGGATGACCCCGCAAGGCGAGGCCTGGAAAAGCGTTCAAGGAGCCTTGGGCCCCAGCTGCGGCAGCAGTTGCAGACTGGGCATGGGCGTCGCGCCCAGCCACTGGCCGGCAAAGCCCAACAGCAGATTCTTCGACCAATCGGCCACCAGCAGAAAATGTGGAACCAGCACCGACTGCTGCCACCAGCCATCCTGCTGGACCGGCCCCAGGCTCAACAGCCCCACGGCCACTGTGATCAGCAAGGCACCGCGGGCAGCGCCAAAGGCCATGCCGAGAAAGCGATCGGTGCCCGACAATCCGGTGACGCGGATCAGTTCGCCAAGCAAGAAGCTCACCAGGGCACCCACGAGTAGCGTCAGCACGAAAAGAATGACACAGGCGGCGATCACTCGCCCGGACGGCACCTGAATATAGTCGACCAGATAGGTGGACAGTGCCCCACCGAAGACCCAGGCCACGCCACCGGCAACGATCCAGGTGGCCAGTGACAACGCTTCCTTGACGAAGCCGCGCCTGAGACTGATCAGGCTGGAAACGATGACAACGGCGACGATCGCCCAGTCCACCCAGGTGAAGCCCACGGCAAGGTCCACTTACAAAAAGGCCCTGCATTCTAGCAGAGCCTTGTGACCGGGTTAACCGCGCTCCGGCTGAAAGCGCACGACGAAACCCTTGACGCCATTCTGCTTGTTGAGCTGATCGCGCAGCCGATCCGCCTCGCTGCGCTCTATCACCGGCCCGACGAAGACGCGATTCATGCCGTCGGCGGTGCGCACATAGGCGTTGTAGCCCTGGCTGCGCAGCTTGGCCTGCAGGGCGTCGGCGCTGGGCCGGGACGACAGGCTGGCGAGCTGGACCGACCAGCTGTTGGGCAGATTGGCCGCGCCCAGCCGCGAGTCCGGCTTGGCCGCCGGCGCCGGTGTAGCTGCGGGTGCTGCCGGCGCGCTGGCGACGGGTGCAGGGGTGGCGGGCGCCTTGGCGACCGGCGCGGCAGGCTGGGATTGGGCAGGCGCGGGACTTACCGGCGCATTCTGCGTCGGCGCCTGGCCGGCGGTACCGGCAATGGGGGTCTGCGGCTTGCCGAGCGGCTTGGCCGGCTCGTCCGGTACCACCACCACGGGCGGCGCCTCGGGCGTCTGCACCGGCTGCACCTCGGTCGCGGGCACCGTGGGTGCGGCCGGCTGGGGCGGCGCCTCGACCGCCACCTTGCGGGCGTCGTCCTGGCGATTGAAGAGCATGGGCACGAAGATGATGATCAGCGCCAGCAGCACCAGCGCTCCGATGACTCTTTGCTTGAGCATGGGTTATGCCTCCGCGGATTCGGATGGGGAAGAGAGCTGCGCGAGCACCTCGGCGACGCTGTAGAAGGAGCCGAACACGACCACCTCGTCGTCGGCCGCACTGGCGGCCAGTTGCGCCTCGAAGGCGGCCAGCAGGGAGGCATGGGCCTCGGCCTGGACACCGCGTGCAGCCAGGCGTGCGGCCACCTCGGCCCCGTCGCGACTGCGCGGGGTCGGCAGGGTCGCCACCGCCCAGCTGGCGAACAGGCCCTCCAGGGGCGCCAGGATGCCGTCCAGGTCCTTGTCGGCGAGAACGCCGAATACCGCGCGACGCACGCCGGCGATTGGCTTCATGGCCAGGCGCCGGGCCAGGTACTCGGCGGCGTGGGGATTGTGGGCCACGTCCAGCAGGACGCTACGGGTCTCCCCTGCCCGCTCGACCTGGCGGCGATCGAGTCGTCCGGTCATGCGCGTCGCCTGCAGGGCCGCGGCGATCTGCTCCGGCAGCCAGGGCTGGTCGAGCAAGGCGTAGGCCTGCAAGGCCAGGGCGGCATTTTCCATGGGCAGGTCGAGCAACGGCAGACCGGGCAGCGCCAGGGCGTTGCCCTGGGCATCGCGCCCGCGCCAGAACCAGCCGGCGCTCTCGATCTGCAGGTCGAAGGCTTCGCCGCGCAGCAGCAAGGGAGCACCCAGGCGCTCGGCGACTTGGATCAGTGGCGCGGGGGGCTCCAGATCGCCACAGAGGGCCGGCTTGCCGGCGCGGAAGATACCGGCCTTTTCCACGGCGACGCTTTCGCGGGTGTCGCCCAGCCATTCGGCGTGGTCGAGGCCGATGCTGGTGACCAGCGCCAGATCGGCGTCGATCAGATTGACCGCGTCCAGGCGTCCGCCCAGACCGACTTCGAGGATGGCGACGTCCAGCCGGGCACGCTCGAACAGCCAGAAGGCCGCCAGGGTACCCACTTCGAAATAGGTCAGGCTGATCTCGCCCCGCGCGGCTTCCACCGCGGCGAAGGCGGTGCACAGATCGCTATCGCTGGCCAGGGTGCCGTCCACATCGACGCGCTCGTTGTAGCGCACCAGATGCGGCGAGGCATAGACGCCGACCCGCTGTCCGCTGGCGCGCAGCAGACTGGCGAGAAAGGCGCAGGTGGAGCCCTTGCCGTTGGTGCCGGTCACGGTCACCACCCGCGGGGCCGGCCGGGTCAGACCCAGCCGCTGCGCGACCTCGCGCACCCGGTCCAGGCCCATGTCGATCGCCGACGGATGCAGCTGCTCGAGATAGGCCAGCCACTGCGCGAGGCTGCGCGAAGCCATCAGGCCGCCGGTACCGGCTGGTGCTGGAAGGTCGCCAGCAGACGCGCCAGGCGATCACGCAATTCCTTGCGCGAGACGATGATGTCGACGGCGCCGTGCTCCAGCAGGAATTCGCTGCGCTGGAAGCCTTCCGGCAGCTTTTCGCGCACGGTCTGCTCGATCACGCGCGGACCGGCGAAGCCGATCAACGCCTTGGGCTCGGCGACGATGACGTCACCCAGCATCGCCAGACTCGCGGAGACGCCACCATAGACCGGATCGGTCAGCACCGAGATGAAGGGGATGCCCTCTTCGCGCAGACGCGCCAGCACCGCGGAGGTCTTGGCCATCTGCATCAGCGAGATCAGCGCTTCCTGCATCCGCGCACCACCCGAGGCGGAGAAGCAGATCAGCGGGCAACGCTCTTCCAGGGCCACGTTGGCCGCGCGCACGAAGCGCTCGCCGACCACGGCGCCCATGGAGCCACCCATGAAGGAGAATTCGAAAGCACAGACCGCCACCGGCATGCCCTTGAGGGTGCCGCGCATGGAGATCAGGGCGTCTTTTTCGCCGGTTTCCTTTTGCGCGGCGGTGAAACGGTCCTTGTACTTCTTGCTGTCGCGGAATTTCAGGCGGTCCACCGGCTCCAGCTCGGTACCCAGTTCTTCACGACCCTCGGCGTCGAGGAAGATGTCCAGGCGGCGTCGCGCATTGATGCGCATGTGGTGACCGCACTTCAGGCACACGTCCAGGTTCTTTTCCAGCTCCGGACGGTAGAGGACCGCTTCGCAGGCCGGACACTTGTGCCAAAGACCTTCCGGCACCGAACTGCGCTTCACCTCGGACCGCATGATGGAAGGAATCAGTTTGTCGACCAGCCAATTGCTCATGCATCTCTCTCCACTTGCATGGGCTCCCAGCGCGACCGCGGCCGCGCCTTCCTTGAGCATCTGTAATAGGTTCGGCAGCGCCCGCTGTTGCCCGGGCCGCTACCCTGTTGTCTCATGCCGACTCCCGGGGAGTCGGACGGCAGGCCCACCAGGGCGGATCTGCTTGAATATGTCGCAGGTGTGGACGGCAACCACCCGACGAGGGTCACATCAGGCGACCGGCGCACCCCGCACGGCCGCCACGAAACGCACGATCTCGGCGGCATCCTTGATGCCCTTGGCCTGCTCTACGCCGCCGCTCACGTCCACGCCATAGGCGCGGGACGCGGCGATGGCGGTGGCGACGTTGGTCGCGTCCAGTCCACCGGCCACGATCAGCGGCAGCGACAGATCCCGGGGTACCCGCGTCCAGTCGAAGGCCTGCCCTGTCCCACCGGGTACGCCGGCGACATAGGTGTCGAGCAGCAGCCCGCGGGCGCCGGCATGGTCCCGGGAGATGGCGGCGAGGTCGATATCCTCGCGCATGCGCAGGGCCTTGATATAGGGACGGCGATACCGGGCGCACTGCGCCGGGGTCTCGTCGCCGTGGAATTGCAGGAGGTCCAGGGGCACGGCGTCCAGCGTCTCCTCGATCTCGCAGGGCGAGGCATCGACAAAGAGCCCGACACTGGTGACGAAGGGCGGCAGCGCCGCGACGATCTGGCGCGCCTGGGCAGCGCTCACCGCCCGTGGGCTGCGCGCATAGAACACCAGGCCGATGGCATCGGCGCCGGCGGCCGCGGCGGCCAGCGCATCCTCGACCCGGGTGATCCCGCAGATCTTCACTCGAACGTTAGCCAAACCGGAATGACCTCGTTCCAAATCGATGGATGTTAGCAGACCACCCGCGCAGCGTCAGCCTTGGGGGTCATCCAGCTCGGGGATATGCCCCAGGAACAGCGGACCCAGCGGCCGCTTGGGCACCGGCGTGCTCTCGGGATATTCGGCGTCCACCAGGTAGAGGCCGTAGGGATGGGCGGTTACGCCACCCAGGCGCCGCTCCCGCGCCGCCAGGACCTCGGCGACCCACTCCACCGGTCGCTCGCCACAGCCCACCGCCATCAGCACCCCGGCGATGTTGCGCACCATGTGATGCAGGAAGGCGTTGGCGCGGATGTCCAGCACGATCAGCCGCCCGCTCTGCCAGAGGCGCAGGTGGTGGATGGTCTTGATCGCCGACTTGGCCTGGCAGGCCTTGGCCCGGAAGGAGGTGAAATCATGGGTACCGAGCAGCACCTGGGCTGCCTCGCGCATGGGCTCGATGCGCAGCGGACGATGATTCCAGGTGACCTCCTCCGCCAGGTGCGCAGGCCGGATCGGATCGTTATAGATCACATAGCGGTAACGCCGCGCCATGGCGCTGAAACGGGCATGGAATTCGTTGCTGACCGGCTTGACCCAGGTGACGCTGATGTCGGACGGCAGATTGGCGTTGGTGCCCATCACCCAGGCCTTGAGTGGCCGCGCGACCGGGGACTCGAAATGCACCACCTGGCCGGTGGCGTGCACGCCACAGTCGGTACGCCCGGCGCAATGCAGCGCGATGGGCGCCGCGGCGACCTCGGACAGGGCGTCTTCCAGGGTCTCCTGAACGGAGCGCACGCCCGGCTGCTGGCGCTGCCAACCGCGATAGCGGGCGCCCTTGTACTCGACGCCGAGCGCGATGCGCTGCGGCGGGACGATGATGGTGGGGTCTAGAAAATCCAAGGCGACGGCCAGGCGAAAAAAAGGGGAGGCAGCTTATAGCGCCTCCCCTCCTCTGCCAAGTCCGGCCAGCCTCAGCTGAGCTGGGCGATGATCTCGCGCGCTTCCTGCTGTTGCCCGGCGTTACCCTCGGCCAGCACCTCGTCGAGGATGTCCCGAGCACCTTCCGGATCGCCCATGTCGATGTAGGCACGCGCCAGGTCCAGCTTGGTGGCGGTCTCGTCTTCGCCGGACAGGAAGTCGAAGTCGTCCAGACCATCGCCCCCGGTGGTGCCGCTGGTGGTCTCCGCATCGAACTGGCGGGAGGCCTCCTGCAGGCGGGCGGCGAATTCCTCGTCGCTTTCGCGCTTGGGCGCCGGCTGCTCGTCGTCGAAGTCGGACAGATCGAAACTCGCGGGCAATTCGGCGTCGGTCGTCGAGGTCGCCGGCGGCGCCAGCGGCTCGTCGAAGGCCGAGCCGGCACTGGAATCCGCAAGAGGCTCCTCGTGCGCCAGGTCGCCCTGCCGTTCGAATTCGCTGAAGTCCAGGGCGAAGTCGTCGTCCTTGGCGGCGGGAGTCGCCGCCGAAGTGGCCGCGGGTTCGGCATCGAAATTCAGATCGAAGTCGAAATCGTCGCGCGGATCGGCCGCCTTGGCCTGGGCATCGGCGAAGGCCTCGCCGAACAGCGGCTCCTCGGCCGGACCGGCAGGCTGATGACCCTGGGTGTCCTCGCTGCCGAAGTCATCCAGGGACAGATCGAAGTCCTGGCTGTCCTCGGTGGCCGAGAAGCCCTGGTTGCGGGATTGCTCCTCGCTCAGTTCGTGGGCGGCGGCCAGGGCAGCCGCGCCGACCGCAGCGGAGGCTACCGCGACGGTGGCCATGGCCGGATAGCGCGACTTGAGATGCTCGACCGCCGGCTGGGCGCCGCCGATCTCCTTGAGTTCGCGCTCTTCGCGCTGGAAGCCATCCTTGTCGCCCATCTCGGCATAGACTTCCATGAGCTTGAGGCGCAGATCGGCGCGATGGGGCTCCTGGTCGCTGGCCTTCTTGAGCACCTCGGCCGCCTGGCTGAAGCGACCGTAGGCCATGTAGATGTCGGCCTGACCCAGGGCATCGTCCTGGGCATCGGCGTCTCGCGCGGCGTCCTGGGTACCCTGGCTCAATTCCAGGCCGGCGAGCGCATGGTGATCACCGAGTTCGGGATCGGCGTCGAACACCGTATCGCTGCGCGCGGCTTCGGCGTCGCGCTCTCGCTCCGCCTCCTTCACGGCATTGCGGCGCGAGTTGATCATCAGCAGCACCAGCAGCGCCAGCAGCGCGCTGCCGCCGATGATGCCCAGCCACAGCGGATTGCTGAGGATCTCGTCGAGGAAACTGTTGGTGGCCTCGGTCGGCTCGGTGGCCGGGGTGCT
>NZ_QBIZ02000033.1:0-30004 GCF_003057735.2 Pseudomonas sp. RIT411 | reverse complement strand
CCCCGGCCGCGCCGACCAGCGCCCCTGCCGCGGCGCCCGTCGCCGGCAGCGACAGCCTGAACATCCGCTTCACCGCCAATTGCTGGACGCAGGTCAGCGACGGTAGCGGCAAGATCCTCTTCAGCGGCGTGAAGAAAGGCGGCGAGAGCCTCGAATACGCCTCGATCAAGGCGCCGGTGAACATCCGTCTCGGCTTTGCCCGCGGTGCCCAGATCTCCTACAACGGCCAGGTCGTCGACCTCGCGCCTTACACCAAGGGCGAGACCGCCCGCATCAAACTCGGTCAGGCCGGACAATGACGTCCGGCGACCCCATGGGAAACCAGCATGCATAGCGAATCGCCCATCAAACGTCGGTTGTCCCGCAAGATCTGGGTCGGCTCGGTGCCGGTCGGCGGCGATGCCCCCATCGCCGTGCAGAGCATGACCAACACCGAAACCTGCGACGTCGACGCCACCGTGGCGCAGATCCAGCGCCTGCAGGACGCCGGTGCCGACATCGTGCGCGTCTCGGTGCCCGACATGGACGCCGCCGAAGCCTTCGGTCGCATCAAGCAGCGAGTCAGCCTGCCGCTGGTGGCCGACATCCACTTCGACTACAAGATCGCCCTGCGCGTGGCCGAACTGGGCGTGGACTGCCTGCGCATCAACCCCGGCAACATCGGTCGCGAAGACCGGGTCCGGGCGGTGGTCGACGCGGCCCGCGAGCGCGGCATCCCGATCCGCATCGGCGTCAACGCCGGTTCGCTGGAAAAGGACCTGCAGAAGAAATACGGCGAGCCCACCCCGGAAGCCCTGGTGGAATCGGCCATGCGCCACGTCGACCACCTGGAGAAGCTGGACTATCCGGACTTCAAGGTCAGCGTGAAGGCCAGCGACGTCTTCATGGCCGTGGCCGCCTACCGCCAGTTGGCCACCCGCATCGAGCAGCCGCTGCACCTGGGCATCACCGAAGCCGGTGGCCTGCGTTCGGGTACGGTGAAGTCCGCCGTGGGCCTGGGCATGTTGCTGGCCGAAGGCATCGGCGACACCATCCGCATCTCGCTCGCGGCCGATCCGGTCGAAGAGATCAAGGTCGGTTTCGACATCCTGAAATCCCTGCGCCTGCGTTCGCGCGGCATCAACTTCATCGCCTGCCCGAGCTGCTCGCGGCAGAACTTCGATGTGGTCAAGACCATGAACGAGCTGGAAGGGCGCCTGGAGGACCTGCTGGTGCCCCTGGACGTCGCGGTGATCGGCTGCGTGGTCAACGGCCCCGGTGAAGCCAAGGAGGCCCATGTCGGCCTGACCGGAGGTACGCCCAACAACCTGGTGTACATCGACGGCAAGCCGGCCTCCAAGCTGAACAACGACAATCTGGTGGACGAGCTGGAAGGGCTCATCCGCCGCAAGGCGGCCGAAAAGGCCGAAGCGGATGCCGCACTCATCGCGCGCAGCTGAAAGATCAAGGAATAAGGCCCTTTCGTGAGCAAGTCCCTGCAAGCCATCCGTGGCATGAACGATATCCTGCCGGAGCAGACTCCGGCCTGGCGCTACCTGGAACGCACCTTCGCGACGCTGCTCGACGGCTATGGCTACCACGAGATCCGTCTGCCCATCATGGAGTTCACCGAACTCTTCGCCCGGGGCATCGGCGAGGGTACCGACGTGGTCGACAAGGAGATGTACACCTTCCTCGACCGCAACGAAGAGTCCCTGACCCTGAGGCCGGAAGGCACCGCGGGTTGCGTGCGGGCCGTGCTCGAACACGGCATGACCGGGGGGGGCCAGGTACAGAAGCTCTGGTACACCGGCCCGATGTTCCGCTACGAGAAGCCGCAGAAGGGTCGCTATCGCCAGTTCCACCAGATCGGCGTGGAGGTGTTCAACCTGCCCGGTCCGGACATTGACGCCGAACTGATCGTGCTCACCGCGCGCCTCTGGCAGCGCCTGGGGCTGACCGACGCCGTCACCCTGCAGCTCAACAGCCTGGGTTCCAGCGCCGATCGCGCGCGTTATCGCGAAGCCCTGGTGGCCTATCTGCAGGAACGCTTCGAGCAACTCGACGAAGACAGCCAGCGCCGCCTGACCACCAATCCGCTGCGCATCCTCGACAGCAAGAACGCCCAGACCCAGGCGCTGCTGCAGGACGCCCCGACCCTGGCGGACTACCTGGACGACGAATCCCGCGCCCATTTCGATGGCCTCAAGGCCCGCCTGGACGCCGCCGGCATCCGCTACCAGATCAATCCCAAGCTGGTGCGTGGCCTGGACTACTACGGCCGGACCGTCTTCGAGTGGGTCACCGACAAGCTGGGTGCCCAGGGCACCGTCTGCGCCGGTGGCCGCTACGACGGCCTGATCACCCAGTTCGGCGGCAAGCCCACCCCGGGCGTCGGCTTCGCCATGGGCGTCGAGCGCCTGGTGCTGCTGCTGGAAACCCTGGAGTGCCTGCCCGGTGATCTGCAGCGCCCCGCCGATCTCTATCTCTGCGCCTTTGGCGAGGCGGCCGAACTGGCCGGCCTCAAGCTGGCCGAGCAGCTGCGCGATGCCCGTCCCGACCTGCGTCTGCTGGTCAACGCCGGCGCCGGCAGCTTCAAGAGCCAGTTCAAGAAGGCCGACAAGAGCGGCGCGCTCTGGGCGATGATCCTGGGTGAGGACGAACTGGCCGCGCAACAGGTGGCGCTCAAGCCGCTGCGTGGCGAGGCGCCCCAGGAAAAGGTCGATTTCGCGGCCCTGGCCGCTCGTCTGGACGAGATTTTGCCCCCGGCCGGTTCCGGTCGCGGGAATTGAGGAGAACGGATTTGAGTTCCATCGACGACGACAATCTGGTGGTCGCCAAGGCCTGGTGGCAGCGTAACGGCAAGCCGCTGGTGGCCGGTGGCGTCATCGCCCTGGTGGCGGTACTCGGCTGGCAGGGCTGGCAGCGCTATCAGAACAACCAGGCGCAAGGCGCCTCGGTGCTCTATCAGCAGCTGGTGGAAGCCGCGCTGGCGCCCGGTGGCAAGGTCGACACCGCGCGGGTGACCGATACCTACGGCAAGCTCAAGCAGGATTATTCCGGTACCGCCTACGCCCAGTACGGCAGTCTCTTCGTCGCCAAGGTGGCGGTGGAGAACAATCGCCTGGACGACGCCGCCGCCGAACTCAAGGCCGTGGTGGACAAGCCCCACGATGCCGAACTCGGCGAGCTGGCGCGGCAGCGTCTGGCCCGGGTGCTGGCGGCCGAGGGCAAGGCCGAAGAGGGCCTCAAGCTGCTGGACGGCGAGGCGCCCAAGGCCTATGTCGCCAACCGCGAAGAATTGCGTGGCGATTTGCTGGTGGCGCTGAAGAAGCCGACCGAGGCCCGCGCCGCCTACGAAAAAGCCCGCGCCGCGCTGCCCAACGATGCAGCCGAAGGCGTGCTGCAGATGAAACTCGATGATCTCGCCAAAGGAGACGCCTGATGTTGCGCTGGAAGCCTATCGCGGTACTGGGTCTCGCCCTTGCGGTCGTCGGGTGCAGCAGCACCGGCAAGAAGGAATTGCCGCCGGCCGAGCTTAAGGACATCAAGGCCGAGGTCCGGCTGGATGAAGTCTGGAGTCGCTCGGTGGGCGATGGCCAGGGCAAGGAATACAACCGCCTGGTCCCGGCCGTGGACGGCCAGACCATCTTTGCCGCCGATGCCGATGGCCGGGTCATGGCGATGAATCGCGAGACCGGTGCGGTGCTGTGGAAGAAGGACCTGGACCTGCCGGTCTCCGGCGGCGTCGGAGTCGGCTCCGGTCTGGTGCTGGTCGGTACCCTGCGTGGCCAGGTCATCGCCCTCGACAGTGCCAGTGGCGACGAGAAGTGGCGTGCCCAGGCCTCCAGCGAGGTGCTGTCCGCTCCGGTCGTCAACAACGACGTGGTGGTGGTGCAGTCCCAGGACGACAAGCTGCAGGCCTTCGAGCTGGGCAGCGGTACCCGTCGCTGGATCTACGAAGACACCCAGCCGGTGCTGAGTCTGAGAGGCACCGGTGCCCCCCTGGTCACCAACCAGGTGGTGATGGCCGGCTTCGCCAGCGGCAAGGTGGTCGCCCTGGACGTGCAGCGTGGCCTGCCGCTGTGGGAACAGCAGATCGCCGTGCCCAAGGGCCGTTCCGAACTGGAGCGCATCGTCGACGTGGACGGCGGCCTCTCGCTGTCGGGCGACACCCTCTATGTGGTCAGCTACAACGGCCGCGTGGTCGCGCTCAATCCGGCCAACGGCCAGATCCTCTGGCAGCGTGACGCCTCCAGCTACGACGGCGTGGCCGAAGGCTTCGGCAACGTCTACCTGAGCCTGGACAACGGCACCGTGGAAGCCGTCGAGGAATCCTCGACCTCCGCGCTCTGGACCAACGCCGATCTGGCCCGTCGCCAGCTCACCGGGCCGGTGGTCTGGTCGAGCAACGTGGTGGTGGGTGACTACGCCGGCTACATCCACCTGCTGAGCCAGGTCGATGGGCGTTTCGTCGGTCGTACCAAGGTCGACGGTGACGGCGTCCGGGTACGGCCACTGGTCGTCGGCGATATGCTCTACGTTTATGGCAATGGCGGTAAACTCGTCGCCTATCGTCTGCGCTAGAAACTATTATCCTCAACCGATGGCCGCTACCGTGAAGTTCGGTAGCGGCCATCGTGTTTTCTGCTCTGGGAGAGCCGCATGGTTCCCGTAATTGCCCTGGTGGGGCGGCCGAACGTCGGCAAATCCACGCTTTTCAATCGCCTGACCAAGACCCGGGACGCCATCGTCGCCGACTTCGCCGGCCTGACCCGCGATCGCAAGTACGGCGAAGCCAAGTGGCAGGGACGCACCTACATCGTGGTCGACACCGGCGGTATCTCCGGTGACGAGGAAGGCATCGACCTGAAGATGGCCGAGCAGTCGCTGCAGGCCATCGAAGAATCCGATGCGGTGCTGTTCCTGGTGGACTCCCGCGACGGCATGACCGTCGCCGACCAGATGATCGCCGAGCACCTGCGCAAGAGAAACAAGCGCACCTTCCTGGTGGCCAACAAGGTCGACACCGTCGATCCCGAAATCGCCCGGGCGGAATTCAGCCCGCTGGCCATCGGCGACGCCTTTCCCATCGCGGCGGCCCACGGCCGTGGCGTGAACAACCTGCTGGAAGCCGCCCTGGGCGTCTTCCCCAAGGACGAGGTCGAGGTCGAGGAACTTTCCGAGGAGCAGGTGCGGGCGGCCGCGGAAGAGGGCGGTGACGTCTTCCGCCGCGTGCAGGGCATCGACGAGACCACCGGCATCAAGATCGCCGTGATCGGTCGACCCAACGTCGGCAAGTCGACCCTGGTCAACCGCATGCTCGGCGAAGAGCGGGTCATCGTCTATGACCAGGCCGGCACCACGCGCGACAGCATCTACATCCCCTTCGAGCGCAACGAAGAACGCTACACCCTGATCGACACCGCTGGGGTACGCCGGCGCGGCAAGGTCTTCGAGGCGGTCGAGAAGTTCTCGGTGGTCAAGACGCTGCAGGCGATCCAGGACGCCAACGTGGTGATCTTCGTCATGGACGCCCGCGAAGGCGTGGTCGAGCACGACCTCAACCTGCTCGGCTTCGTGCTGGAGACCGGTCGTGCCCTGGTGATCGCCCTCAACAAGTGGGACGGCATGGAGTCCGGCGAGCGCGACTACGTCAAGACCGAGCTGGAACGCCGGCTGCTGTTCGTCGACTTCGCCGACATCCACTTCATCTCGGCGCTGCATGGCACCGGCGTAGGCCATCTGTACAAGTCGGTGCAGCAGTCCTTCGCCTCGGCCACCACCCGCTGGCCCACCAGCCGCCTGACCCAGATCCTCGAGGACGCGGTGCAGGAGCACCAGCCGCCGATGGTCAGCGGACGCCGCATCAAGCTGCGCTATGCCCACCTGGGCGGCGCCAACCCGCCGCTGATCGTCATCCACGGCAACCAGACGGAAGCGGTGCCCAAGTCCTATACCCGCTACCTGGAAAAGACCTATCGCCGGGTGCTCAAGCTGGTGGGGACGCCGATTCGCATCGAATACCGCGGTGGCGAGAACCCCTTCGAGGGCAAGAAGAACACCCTCACCGAGCGCCAGGTCAACAAGAAGCGCCGGTTGATGAGCCACCACAAGAAGGCCGAGAAGAAGCGCAAGGACAAGCGGCGGTAAGCCGGTCGGGCGTTGTGAAGGAAAGGGGGCTAATAGCCCCCTTTCTCTTTGTTAGCGCATTCTGGCGAGGAGGCTCCTCGCGCACCGAACTTCCCCCTAGAGGGTTGGGGTGAGGGTGATCCCTGCGACGGCCTAGCAGTGAAAAAGATCGTAGCCTTGTCCTCTTCGCGTCGCCAACAGGTGACCTGACTGCCTGTGGTTGCCCTCACCCTGGCCCTCTCCCAGATGGAGAGGGGATGTTTGGGTCAGGCCTTGTACCCAGGCTATGCCTAGACCGCTGGCTGGCTGATCGGCTTAGCACTACTTGCCCTCTCGCGCAAAAAATCGCAGTCTGCCGATCTCCTTCCAGCCAGACCTGTGCCCGCGCGATGATCCAGAGCAAGCTTCCCGACCTCGCCGTCACCATCTTTACCCGCATGTCCCAGCTCGCCGCCCAGACCGGTGCGCTGAATCTGTCCCAGGGCTTTCCCGATTTCGATGGCCCGGCCGAGTTGCTCGCGGCGGTCGGTCGCCATGTCGCGGCCGGCCAAAACCAGTACGCGCCCATGACCGGGCTGCCGGCGCTGCGCCAGCAGGTGGCGGCCAAGGTCGCCGCCTTCTATGGCCGAGAGGTGGATGCCGAGACCGAGGTCACCATCGTCCCCGGCGCCACCCAGGGCCTGTTCTGCGCCCTGCAGACGCTGGTGCGGCCAGGTGACGAGGTGATCCTCTTCGATCCCTGCTACGACAGCTATGAACCCTCGGTGCAACTGGCCGGCGGGCGCTGCGTGCACGTGCCCCTGGCGCTGCCGGGCTTTGGTATCGACTGGCCGGCGCTGGAGGCGGCCCTGAGTCCGCGCACCCGTGCCATCGTGCTCAATACCCCGCACAACCCCAGTGGCGCCCTGGTCAGCGCCGCCGAGCTGGATCGTCTGGCCGCGCTGATCCGCGGGCGCGATCTCTATCTGGTCAGCGACGAGGTCTATGAGCACCTGGTCTACGACGGCGAGCGCCATGCCAGCGTCATCGCCCACGACGAACTCTATGCCCGCGCCTTCGTGGTCAGCTCCTTTGGCAAGACCTATCACGTCACCGGCTGGAAGACCGGCTATGTGGTGGCGCCACCGGCGCTGTCGGCGGAATTGCGCAAGGTGCACCAGTACGTGAGCTTCTGCGGAGTGACGCCGATCCAGGCCGCCCTGGCCGACTTCATGGCCGTCCATCCCGAGCATCTCAGCGAGCTGCCGGGCTTCTACCAGGCCAAGCGCGATCTCTTCTGCGATCTGCTGGGCAACTCGCGCTTCACCTTCCAGCGCGCCGCCGGCACCTATTTCCAGGTGGTCGACTACTCCGCCATCCGCCCGGAGCTGGACGACGTGGCCATGGCCGAATGGCTGACCCGCGAGCATGGCGTCGCCGCCATTCCGCTGTCGGTGTTCTACCAGGCGCCGCCCGCGGACCTGCGCCTGGTGCGCTTCTGCTTTGCCAAGCGCGAAGACACCCTGCGCCAGGCAGCGGAGCGGCTATGCGCGATCTGACCCCCATCCAGGACCTGCGCCTGGCGCTGGTACAGAGCGAACTGGCCTGGCATGACCCGGCCGCCAACCGTGCCCATTTCGAAGCGCTGTTGAGGGACGTGGGCGAGACCGACCTGATCATCCTGCCGGAGATGTTCACCACCGGCTTTTCCATGGAATCGGCCGCGCTCGCCGAGCCCGTGGAGGGTCCGACAGCGGCCTGGATGAGCGAACAGGCGCAGCGGCTCGGCGCGGTGGTCACCGGCAGCCTGATCGTGCGGGACGCGGCTGGACAGCACCGCAATCGCCTGCTGTGGGCGACGCCGGATGGCGAGTTGCAGCACTATGACAAGCGCCATCTGTTTCGCATGGCCGGCGAGCACGAGCACTATGCCCCGGGCGAGCAGCGACTGCAGGTGACGCTCAAGGGATGGCTGATCCGCCCGCTGATCTGCTACGACCTGAGATTCCCGGTCTGGAGTCGCGCCCAGGACGACACCGACCTGCTGCTTTATGTGGCCAACTGGCCGGCGCCGCGGCGCGGTCACTGGAATCGCCTGCTGCCGGCACGGGCCATCGAGAATCTCTGCTATGTCGCCGCGGTGAATCGCATCGGCAGTGACGGCAACGGTCATCCCTATGCCGGTGACAGCCAGGTGCTGGACTTCCAGGGGGAGCCCCTGATCGACGCCGGCGCGGAATCCGGCATCTTCCACGCCACGCTGTCCGCTGCAGCCCTCACGGCCTATCGCGAGCGCTTTCCGGCGCAGCGCGATGCCGATGCCTTCCGCCTGGACTGATCAGGCCCAGAAGGGCGCTGGCTGGGCAGCATGCTGGTGGATCAGGGCGATGGCCTGGTCCACGTCCGCCGCGGTGGTGTAGCGACCCAGGCTGAATCTGTAGCTGCGCGCCGCCTGTTCGGCGGTCAGGCCGAGGCCCAGGAGCACATGGGAGGGCGCCGCCTTGGCCGAACTGCAGGCCGAGGTGGTCGAGAAGGCCAGCTGCCGCTGCAGCGCCGCGGTGTCCAGCGGCGTCGCAAAGGTCAGATTCAGGGTGTGGGGAATGCGCTGCCGGGCGCAGCCATTGAGCCGCATGCCGTTCAGGGTTTGTACCCCGGCCAGGAATCGCTCGCGTAACTGGCCGAGACGCTCGTTCTCTCGCGCCATGGCCTGGCCGGCGAGGGCGAAAGCGGTCCCCATGCCGACGATCTGGTGGGTGGCCAGGGTGCCGGAACGCAGCCCGCGCTCATGGCCGCCACCGTGGATCTGCGCCTGCAGGGCACCCTCGGCGCGCGGACCGACATAGAGGGCGCCGATGCCCTTGGGCCCATAGGTCTTGTGCGCGGAAAAGGACATCAGATCGACTTCCAGGCCGGCCAGGTCGATGGCGACCTTGCCGGTGGCCTGGGCGGCGTCCACGTGGAAGAGGGCGCCCCGGACGCGCACCAGCCGGCCGATGGCGTCGATATCGGTCAGGGTACCCAGCTCGTTGTTCACCATCATCAGCGAGACCAGGCAGGTGTCCGCTCGCCAGGCCTGGGCGACGGCCTCAGGGGTGATGAGGCCTGCCGCGTCTGGCGCCAGGTAGGTGACGGTGAAGCCCTCGGCTTCCAGCTGGGCGGCGGTATCCAGTACCGCCCGGTGCTCCAGGCAACTGGTGATCAGATGGCCATGCCCGCGACGCCGGGCGACGCCGAGCAGCGCGAGGTTGTTGGATTCGGTGGCACCGGAGGTCCAGATCAGCTGCTCGGGCCTGGCGCCGACCAGGTCGGCCACCTGCTGGCGGGCGGTGTCCACGGCGCGCTGGGCGTCGTTGCCGAAGGCATGGCCGCGAGAGGCGGGATTGCCGAAGACGCCCTGGCGCCCCATACAACCCAGCATGGCTTCGATGACGACATCGTCGACAGGGGTGGTGGCGGCATAATCGAAATACAGGGGATAAGCGTCCATGGCGGCCTCGGGCATTTGAATGGACCTAGGCTAACGCTGGCGCGCGTGAAGAAATTTGCTTTCTTATCGCTCGTTGAGCTTTCGAGCAGAATAGAATTCTCTCTGATAGCCGTTGTAGAGAAAATGAATTCATGGATCGCTTCGATCGCGCCATTCTCGAGATCTTGCAGCAGGACAGCACCCGACCGGTGGCCGATATCGCCGAACGCATCGGCCTGGGTACCACGGCCTGTTGGCGGCGTATCCAGAAGCTGGAGGAGCAGGGCGTGATCCGCGCCCGGGTGGCACTGCTCGATCCCCGCGAGCTCAACGTGGGGGTGACGGTCTTCGTTTCGGTGCGCACCAATCAGCACGCCATGGACTGGCTGCAGCGTTTCCACGAGGCGGTGGCGGCCATTCCGGAGGTGGTCGAGCTCTATCGCATGGCTGGCGATACCGACTACCTGATGCGCATCGTAGTGCCGGACATCGCCGCCTACGACGGCGTCTACAAGCGGCTGATCCAGGTACCGGGATTGCTGGACGTCAGCTCCAGCTTCGCCATGGAGCAGATCAAGTACAGCACCGCCTTGCCGCTGGATTATGTGCGGTAGGAGGATTGGGCTATCGCGGCCATGGGCCGCTCCTACGGGGTATGGATCAGGCCCGTAGGAGCGGCCCCTGGCCGCGACACCTCAGCGATAGGCGCTGACCTGATCCAGCAGGGTGATGTCGTCGGCCGGTAGTTGCAGCCGGGTGGCGGCCACCAGGTCGTCCAGTTGGGCCTGGGAGGTGGCGCTGGCGATCGGCGCGGTGATGCTGGGGCGGGCGATCAGCCAGGCCAGGGCGACCTGGGCCGGGGTGGCGTCGTGCTTCTCGGCGATCTCGTCGAGGCCGGCCAGGATGGCCATGCCGCGTTCGTCCAGGTAGCGCTTGACCATCTCCGCGCGCGACCCCTGCAGATCGTCCTTGGTGCGGTACTTGCCCGTCAGGAAGCCGCTGGCCAGGGAGAAATAGCTGATCACGCCCAGGCCGAGTTCCTTGACCACGGCTTCCAGCTCGGTCTCGTAGTCCTGGCGGGCATGCAGGTTGTAGTGGGGCTGCAGGCTCTGGTAGGCCGGCACGCCCAGGCGTTCGGCGACCCGGGCCGCTTCGCGCAGGCGCTGGCCGCTGTAGTTGGAGGCGCCGATCACCCGCACCTTGCCCTGTTCCACCAGCCGCGCGAAGGCGCCCAGGGTTTCCTCCAGCGGGGTGTCCTCGTCGTCGCAGTGCGCCTGATAGAGGTCGATGCGATCGGTCTGCAGGCGCTTGAGCGAGGCTTCCACTGCCTGCTGCACATAGCTGGCCTTGAGGCCCTTGCGACCCTCACCCATGTCCATGCCCAGCTTGGTGGCCAGGATCACCTGGTCGCGCTTGCCGCTGCGGGCGAACCACTTGCCCAGCAGGGTCTCGGATTCGCCCCCGCGGTTGCCCGGTGCCCAGCGCGAATAGACGTCGGCGGTGTCGATGAAGGTCAGGCCCGCCTCGAGCAGGGCATCCAGCATGCGAAAGGACTGGGCTTCGTCCAGGGTCCAGCCAAAGACATTGCCACCAAAGCAGAGCGGGGGCACCTGGAGATCTGAGTGGCCAAGGGTACGAGTGTGCATGGAATCCTCATCCGGTTGGGGGAGTCATGCAGGTTACGACCGATGGCCGCGGCTCAAGGTTCGAGGCGCGTAGGCCCGGGCCACTCCTGCAGGGGGAGGGGTTTGCCGAGGGCATAGCCCTGGGCGTAGTCCACGCCGATGGTGCCGAGCAATTCGAAGGTGGCCTGGGACTCGACGAATTCGGCGATGGTCTCGGCGCCGAGGTGGTGGGCGACCTGGTTGATGGACTCGACGATGGCGCGATCCAGCGGATCCTGGTCGAGGCTGCGGATGAAGCTGCCGTCGATCTTCACGTAGTCGACGCGGAAGTGCTTGAGGTAGGCGAAGGAGCTGAGGCCGGCGCCAAAATCATCCAGGGCGATGCGGCAGCCGCGTTCGCGGACCTGGCTGATGAGCGCCGAGGCCACCGAGAGCTTGTTGATCACTGCGGTCTCGGTCAGCTCGAAGAGCAGGCGCTGCGGATCCAGCGGCGAGGCGGCGATCAGCTCCAGCAATTCGGGCAGGAAGTCGGGATCGCTCAGGCTGTTGCCCGAGAGATTGATGCCCACGTGCAGCCCGGGTCGCTCCTGCAGCCAGGGCACCAGTTCCACCAGCACCTGACGCACCACCCAGCGGTCGATGCTGCTCATCAGACCGAAACGCTCGGCGGCCGGGATGAAGGTGGCTGGCGAGATCAGCTGGCCCTGGACATCGCGCAGGCGCAGCAGCAACTCGACATGCTGCGCCGCGCCGCCGCGGCTCCGGGTGGGGACGATGGTCTGGGCGTGCAGTTCGAAGCGATGCTGCTCCAGGGCCTCGCGCAGGCCGCTGGCCATGAGGATCTCGCGGTGCTGGCGCTCGACGTCCTCGCTGCCGGCGCGATAGAGCGCCGCGCGATTGCGCCCGGCGTGCTTGGCGGTATAGCAGGCCACGTCGGCCTGGCTCATCAATTCGGCCGGGCTCGGGGTTTCGGCGGTGATGGCGACGATGCCGGCACTGGCGCCGACGTCGTAGATCCGGCTCTGCCAGTTGAAGCGCACGGCGCCGATGCTGGCGATGAGCTTTTCGGCGACGGCCTCGGCCTGCACCAGATCGCAGTCGCGCAGCAGCAGGGCGAATTCGTCGCCGCCGATCCGCGCCACGGCATCCGAGCCGCGCAGGGAGTCGCGCAGCAGGGTGCCCAGTTCGCGCAGCAGCAGATCGCCGGCGGCATGGCCGGCGGAATCGTTGACCACCTTGAAGCGATCGAGGTCGATGAAGCACAGCGCGTGCTGGACGGTCCCGGCCTGGGCCTGCTGCCAGGCGGCGTCCAGCTCCTGCTCGAACTTCAGGCGGTTGTAGAGGCCAGTCAGGGCGTCGTGGGAGGCGTTGTAGCTCAGCTCGCGCTGCAGATTGCGGGCATGGGTGACATTCTGGAACACCAGCACCGCGCCGATGATGCGGCCATCCACCGTACGCACTGGCGCGGCCGAATCCTGCACCTCGTGCCTGTCACCCTGGCGGCTGAGCAGTACCGCGCCCTCGTCCAGGGAGGTGATGGTCTGCTCGCGCAGGCAGCGGGTCACCGGACTGGGCAGGACCTCGTCGCTCTGGCTGTCGTGGATGAGAAACACCTCTTCGTGGGGCCGGCCCCGGGCATCCGCCAGCGACCAGCCGGTGAGCTGCTCGGCGACCGGATTGAGAAAGAGGATGCGCCCATCCATGTCGGTGGTCAGCACGGCGTCGGCGATGGAGGCCAGGGTGACCTGCAGCCGTTCCTTTTCCTCGTAGAGCGCCGTGGTCAGCTGATGGTGCTCGGTGACGTCGCTGTTGCTGCCGACCAGGCGTACATGGCCGTCGGCCTCGACCACCGAGATCAGCTCGGAGCGGATATGGCGCACCTCGCCGCCGGGGCCGCCGCGGTTGATGCGGAAGTTGAAGGTGTAGAACATCGACTCGCTGGCGACCTTGTCGAACACCTCCAGCGAACGCGCCTTGTCGTCCGGGTGGATGAAGGTGAGCCAGAAGTCCATGTCCCGGCTGAGATTGTCGGGGGCGATGCCATAGAGATCTCTCAGCCGCGCATCGGCATTGAAGCCCGGACTGCGAGTATCCCATTCCCAGATGCCGACGTTGCTGGCGCGAATGGCCAGTTGCAGCCGCTCGCGGAGCCGGGCGTTGGTCGCCTCGGCCCGGCGCTGGGCGTCGATGTCGCGGGCCTGCAGCAGATAGCCGGTGAGCAGGTCGCCGTCGTCATGGTCGGGCGACAGCGCCAGTTGCATCCACAGTCCCTGGCCGTCGCGGTGCAGCAGACGGCGGGTCTGCTCGCCTTCCTCGATCGTCAGGGGTTCTTCGCCATCGGCGATCAACTCCTTGAGCGACCGGCCGTCGAGGCTGTGGCGCGGATAGCCGAGCATGGCCTCCAGGGCGGCATTCACCTGACTCAGACGGCCCTCCACCGACAGCAGCGCCATGCCATAGGGCGCGGCGCTCAGGGCATGGCGAAAGCGTGCCTCGTTGCGCGCCAGGCGCTGATTGTGGTGACGGCTCTGCTGCACGGCGGCGGCCAGCAGCAGCGGAGGAATCTGCATCAGGGCCACGGGAATGTAGGTCAGGGCTTCCTGCACCAGGGTGGCGCCGCGAACGCCGAGCAGATAACCGTGGGCCACCAGGTAGGTGAAGATCAGGATGTTCAGGCCGCCGACCACCGCGGTACCCAGGGCAGTGAGCCTCAGGGTCATCAGCAGCAGCAGGGTGGAGACGTAGACGAAGGGGTAGGGCACATAGGCCAGCAGGCCGAGCACCAGCACGGGGCTGATCAGCAGCAGGACGATGAACTCACGGGCACCCTGACGACTGAATTGCCGCCACTGCAGCGGGCGGCCGAGAAAGGCGAGGGGCATCATCACCAGCAGGCCGAGGGCGTCGCCGAGGTACCAGTGCAGGGCCACCCGCAGCAGCTCGGGATTGCCCTGCTGAGCGGCGATCAGGGTGCCCAGGGCGGTACCGGCCAGGGGCGTCACCAGCACCCCATAGAACAGCAGTCGGCCCATGGCCGCGACATTGCGTTCGGGATGGAGGATGCGGCCATGCAGCAGCCAGGCGCCGAACAGGATCTCGGCCAGATTGGGTAGGGAATAGAGCGCGCCGATGGCCGGGTCCCCACTGAAGGGCAATTCGACCAGGGCGCCGGCCAGCCAGACCGCCAGCAGTTGCAGCGGCCAGCGCCGGGGCGCCGAGCGCAGCAGCCAGGCGATCGCCAGGCCATTGGGCAACCAGAGGGTGGCCACGGTGGAGGACGCCTGGCGGGTGAAGAGGATGCACAGGACCGAACTGATCAGGAACAGCAGCGCCAGCGCGGTGGCGTCACGCAGCAGAGAGGTGTTTCGCGACAGAGTGAAGGTCATTGCCTATCCAGACAAGCTGCCCGGCTGGCCGAAGCGGGCAGGCGAGACGGTCCCTAGGAAGCGGGGAGTATCTCCGCTGATTCGCCATAAAAAAAGGGAACACCGACAGGTATTCCCTTTGGTTTGACGAATGTCAGTTTCAGGCGGCCTTGGCCTGGGCCTGGGTCACCGCGCGATTCAGGGCGCTGAGCAGGGCGCGGAAGCTGGCGGTGGTGATGTTCTCGTCGATGCCGATGCCATGCAGCGGACGCTGACCTTCCAGGCGGACCTCGATGTAGGAAGCGGCCTTGGCGTTGGCGCCGGCGCCGATGGAGTGCTCGTGGTAGTCCATGATCTCCACCGCCTGCGGCAGGCTGGCGACCAGGGCTTCCAGCGGACCCTTGGCGGTGCCGTGCCAGTGCTCGGTACGACCCTCGACGGCGACCTTGATGTCGACGGTGGAGGTGCCGTCTTCCTCGCGCAGCTTGTGGCTGACCAAGGCGTAGGGGCTCTTGGCCTGCAGGTATTCCTGTTCGAGCAGGGCGTGGATCTGCGCCGCGGTCATCTCCAGGCCCAGGCGATCGGTCTCGCGCTGCACCACCTGGCTGAATTCGATCTGCATGCGGCGCGGCAGGCTGATGCCGTATTCCTGTTCCAGCAGGAAGGCGATACCGCCCTTGCCCGACTGGCTGTTGACGCGGATGACCGCCTCGTAGTCGCGGCCGATGTCGGCCGGGTCGATGGGCAGGTAGGGCACTTCCCAGAGGGCGTCCGGCTTCTGCTGGGCGAAGCCCTTGCGGATGGCGTCCTGGTGGGAGCCGGAGAAGGCGGTGTGGACCAGATCGCCGACATAGGGATGGCGCGGGTGCACCGGCAGCTGGTTGCACTCCTCGACGGTCTTGCGCACGGCGTCGATGTCGGAGAAGTCCAGCTCGGGGTCGACGCCCTGGGTGTAGAGGTTGAGCGCCAGGGTCACCAGGCAGACGTTGCCGGTGCGCTCGCCATTGCCGAACAGGCAGCCTTCGACGCGATCGGCGCCGGCCATCACCGCCAGTTCCGAGGCGGCGACGCCGGTGCCGCGGTCGTTATGGGTGTGGACGCTGATCAGCACGCTGTCGCGGCGGTCGATGTGGCGACCGAACCATTCGATCTGGTCGGCGTAGTTGTTGGGCGTGGCGCACTCGATGGTGGCGGGCAGGTTGAGGATCAGCTTGTTGGCGGGGGTCGGCGCGAACACCGCGATCACCGCGTTGCACACCTCGACGGCGAAGTCGGTCTCGGTGGAGCTGAACACCTCGGGGGAGTACTCGAAGCCCCACTGGGTCTCCGGCCGCTCGGCGGCCAGGCGCACGATGGTCTGGCCGGCGGCCACGGCGATGGCCTTGACGCCGGCCTTGTCCTGGCCGAAGACGATGCGGCGGAAACTCGGCGCGCAGGCGTTGTAGTAGTGGACGATGGCGCGCTTGGCGCCCTTGAGCGATTCGAAGGTGCGCTCGATGAGGTCGTCACGGGCCTGGGTCAGCACCTGGATGGTGACGTCGTCGGGGATGTGACCGCCCTCGATCAGCTCGCGGACGAAGTCGAAGTCGGTCTGGGAGGCGGAGGGGAAGCCCACCTCGATCTCCTTCAGACCCACGGCGACCAGGCACTTGAAGAAGGCCATCTTCTTCTCGGCGTCCATCGGCTCGATCAGCGACTGGTTGCCGTCGCGCAGGTCGGTGGACAGCCAGATCGGCGCCTTGTCGATGACCTTGTCCGGCCAGGTGCGGTCGGGCAGGGCGACGGGCGTGAAGGGACGGTACTTCTGCGAGGGGTCTTTGAGCATGGTCATGGCGATTCTTTCCTTGGGCGTGGTCGGGACTTACGAAGCGAGCGCGGTCGAGCTTCGCAGTCGTGGACTGACCAGTCGCAGGCAGCGGTGCTGCCGGAGGAGGATGAGGGTATGGGCGTTGTGCATGGCGCTTACGTTAGTCCGCGCAGGGCAGGTCTCGCAATGTTCTTTTTGAAATTGGCAGGAATGTTCGATCAGCGCGATTTGCTGATGATTTATTGCTGGCTGAGGCTGGTTATTGGTGATTTCTAAAAGAGCGGGTTTGTGTTTTTTGTGTAACCCGAAATCGCCGGGGCGATCCCTGGCGTCGGGTTGGGGTCAATGCTGGACGATTCCCGGCAACCGAACGGAAGGAAGGCGTCCATGAAGACTCTGGTGCTGGCAGGGCTGGCGACCACCCTGATCGCCGGCTTGGCGTCGGCGGCCCAGGCCGCCGACAACCCTCTTGAGGCGGAACGCTGGAAGACGCGGCCGCTGATCCTGGTGGCGCCGACGGCGAAGGATCCCCAGGTCGCGAAGCTTCGCGAAGAACTGGCGCAGCCGGCCAATCGCGAAGCCTTCGTCGAGCGGGAAATGGTGCTCTATACGGTGGTGGGCGAGGCCGGCAGCCGCAACGGCGAGCCGCTGCGGCCGGAGCAGACCCGGGCGCTGCTCAAGGCCCTGGACGCCCGCGCTGGCCAGCCGGCAACGCTCTATCTGGTGGGCAAGGACGGCGGGGTCAAGGTGCGGGAGCAGCAGGATTGGTCGCTCAAGGCGCTGTTCGGCACCATCGACCGGATGCCGATGCGGCGGTAGTCGTGGCTCCCTCACCCCGGTCCTCTCCCAGGGGGAGAGGGGGTTCTCCGAGGCGATCCGGCCGCCGTGTAGGGTGGACAACGGCGCAGCCTTGTCCACGCGGGTAAGGTGCTGTGCCGTCAGTGGAAAACGCTGGCGCGGTTTTCCACGCTACGGGGTTGCAGTTTTCCCTCACCCCAGCCCTCTCCCGGAGGGAGAGGGGGCCTGTCGAGGCAGCCGGATGCAGCGTAGGTTGGATTGGGCTTCAGCGATGTGGCTACTTCAACCCAACCTATTGCGTGAGGATAATAGGCGTCCCAGCCTTCAGGCGTAGACGTAGGGCCCACCCTGCTCCAATGCCCGCTGATAAGCCGGACGAGCATGGATGCGCTTGAGGAAGTCCACCAGCTTGGGGCGCTTGCCGTTGTCCAGGCCGGCGCGGCTGGCGGCGGCTTCCAGGGGGAAGCTGAGCTGGATGTCGGCCGCGGTGAAGCTATCGCCGACGAACCAGCCGCTTTCGCCCAGCTGGCTTTCCAGGTAGTCCAGGTGCAGGTCGAGCTGGGGCTGGATGAAGCTGGCCGTAGCCTTGGCGGCGATGCCCTTGGCGATGGGCCTGGCAAAGAAGGGCATGGGCGAGCTAGCGATGCGGTCGAACACCAGCTTGAGCAGCAGCGGGGTCATGGCCGAGCCTTCGGCATAGTGCAGCCAGTAGGTGTAGCGCACGAACTCCGGGCTGTCCTGGGCGGGCAGCAATTGCGGGCCGTAGCGCCGCGCCAGGTAGTCGACGATGGCGCCGGATTCGGCCAGGGTCAGGTCGCCGTCGACGATCACCGGCGACTTGCCCAGCGGATGCACCTTGCGCAACTCCGGCGGGGCGAACAGGCCGCCCGCTGCTCGCTCGTAGCGTTGCACCCGATACTCGATACCGAGCTCTTCGAGCAGCCAGAGCACCCGCTGGGAGCGGGAGTTGTTCAGGTGGTGGACAACGATCATGGTCTTTCCTTAGGCCTGGAGCGGGCGGGTCAGGGCGCCGGGGTGCCCGGTTCGCCGAGGGACGTCATGGCCTCGGTCGGCTCCAGCCGCATGCGGAAATCGCGTCCGCTCGGGTGCTGGAACACATGGAGGCCGAATTCCGGGAGGATGGAGAGCAGGTGGTCGAAGATGTCCCCCTGGATGCCCTCATATTGCGCCCACACCGTGGTGTTGGTGAAGCAGTAGATCTCCACCGGCAGACCCTCGCTGGAGAGCGGCATCTGGCGCACCAGCAGGGTCATGCCCTGGTGCACCCCGGGATGGGCGCGCAGATAGCGCTCCACATAGGCGCGAAAGGTGCCCAGGTTGGTGACCCGGCGGGTGTTGACCGGCTCCTGGCCGCGTTTTTCCAGCTTGCGATTCCAGTCCGCCAGTTCCTGTTCCTTGGCGGTGAGGTAGTCGTCCAGCAGGTTGAAGCGGTGCAGGTGCTCGCGCTCGGCGTCGCTGAGGAAGTGCACGCTGTTCTGGTCGATGTTGAGCGCGCGCTTGATCCGTCGGCCACCGGCTTCCTGCATGCCGCGGTAGTTGCGGAAGGAGTCGGTGATGAATCTCTTGGTGGGGATGGTGGTGATGGTCTTGTCGAAGTTCTGCACCTTGACCGTGTGCAGGGCGATGTCGATGACGTCGCCGTCGGCGTTGAGCTGGGGCATCTCGATCCAGTCACCGACGCGGATGATGTCGTTGCTGGAGATCTGCACGCTGGCCACCAGGGACAGCAGGGTGTCCTGGAAGATCAGCAGCAGCACCGCGGCCATGGCGCCGAGGCCGGAGAGCAGGATCAGCGGCGAGCGGTCGATCAGGGTGGCGATCATCAGGATGACCGCGATGGCGTAGATGACGATCTTGCTGACCTGGACATAGCCCTTGATCGGCTTGAGCCGTGCCGAGGGCCGGCGCGAATAGAGCACGTTGACCACGTTCAGGGCGCTGCCCAGGGCCAGGGCGATGGTCAGCACGATGAAGGCGCTGCAGACGTTCTGCACCACGGTGACCAGGGCCTCGGGACGCCCGGGCACCAGTTCGATGCCGATCGACAGCACCAGGGCCGGGACGATGTTGGCCAGCCGGCCGATGACGCGGTGGTGATTGAGCTCCTGGTCCTGACCGAAGGAGGTGCTGCGCAGCAGGCGATAGAAGCCGCGCACCAGGATGCGCTTGACGATCCAGTTGAGCACCCAGGCCGCCAGCAGCAGGCCGAGGCAGGCGACCAGGGTGAGCAGTTGCGGGTGTTTTTCGAGGTCGTCGATCAGGTTGGTCAGGGCCGTGGGCATAGGGGGTCTCTTGACGGGATACTACGGGCGCCACGTTAGCAAAGCTGCGCCCAGCATGCCGTATTCGGCGCCTGTGCTCGGTCCAAGGTTCAGCCCTTCCAGGAAAAATTCCATGCGCTTCACCCCGACCCTTCTCACCCTCGTCGCCGTGCTGCTGCTCGCCGGTTGCGCCGGACGTCCCTTCGGACCGCCGACCCTGGACGATCGCCTGGCCGACCTCGGCTATCGGCAGGGCGCGGCCATGGACACCATCCTGGGCTTCGATCTGTCCGGCTGGCACTACCTGGACACCCGGCACCTGGCGCTGGGCACCGGGTTGGGCCGCGCCTACCTGGTGGACTTCGCCGTGCCCTGCCGCAATCTGGCCGCTGGCAATCGCCTCGGCTATCGCTCGCGGGCTGCCGGCCTGCGCCCGGGTGACGTCCTCGTCTCCACCGATGCCCGGGGCAACCGTATGGAGTGCCCCATCGGCGGGCTGTATCGCCTCGATCCCTGGCGCTGAAATCCCATGATCCTGACCCTCGGCCACTCCAATCATCCGCTGGCGCGCTATGTCGAGCTGCTGCAGGCGCAGGGGGTGACGGCAGTGGCCGATGTGCGCTCCCAACCCTATAGCCGCCATGTGCCCCAGTATCGCCGCGAGGCCCTGCGCGACGGTCTGGCCGCGGCGGGGATCGCCTATGTGTTCTTGGGCCGGGAGCTGGGCGCGCGCAGCCCGGACCCAGCGCATTACGAGGACGGACAGCTGCGCTATGACCGCCTGGCCGCCAGCGCGCCGTTCCAGCAGGGATTGCTGCGGCTGGAGCAGGGCCAGGCCCGCTGGCGCATCGCCCTGCTCTGCGCCGAGCGCGATCCCCTGACCTGTCATCGTGGCCTGCTGGTGGCGCCCTGCCTGGTGCTGCGGGGCCTGACGGTCGCCCATATCCACCCGGATGGGCATCTGGAAAGCCAGGCCGAGCTGGAAGACCGGCTATTGGCCGCGAGCGGTCTGGCGGATGGCGATCTGTTCAGCTCGCGAGAGGAACGGCTGGAGCGGGCCTATGCCCGCCACGGCTGGGGGCCAGGTGTCTAGCGCTCCACCGGCTCGCGCTTCTTCCACCAGCCGGCGAACAGGCCGACTGGATAGAGCGTCACCATGACGGCGAACACCACCCAGGTGCGCCAGGACCAGGCCGACAGCACGAACCCCTGGGAGAAGCCGACCAGCAGGTAGCAGGCCGCGGCGACCAGCAGGATGCTGCCGAGGGCACTGCCGAAGCGGGGTTTCTCAGTCATGGCGTCGGCTCCAGGCCCGGGCGGCCGCAGGAAGGAAAGGGCGTTCCTTTTAAGCCGAAGCCGGCTGTCTGGCAATGCCTGCGACTGCTACCAATTGTTTGCCACTGCTCAGGGTTTGAAGGCACCGATGAAGATGCTCGGATCGACGCGCACGTCGTTGAGGCTGACATTCCAGTGCAGGTGCGGGCCGGTCGCGCGCCCGGTGCTGCCGACGCGACCGACCACCCCGCCACGGGGCACCTCCTGGCCGACCTGGACATCAACACGGGAGAGGTGACAGAACATGCTGATCAGCCCCTGGCCGTGGTCGACGAACACCGTCTTGCCGTTGAAGAAGTAGTCGCCCACCAGCACCACCTTGCCGGCCGCGGGCGCCTTGACCGGGGTGCCGGCGGGCACCGCGAAGTCCAGGCCGGAATGCGGATTGCGCTCCTGTCCATTGAAGAAGCGGCGCAGGCCGAAGGGACTGGAGAGCGAGCCGTCCACCGGCTTGTCGAGGAGCAGATTGCTGGGCTGGTTCGGCGAGAACAGCCGGTAGGCGGCCTGCTGTTCGGCCAGTTCGCGCTCGAAGCGCTTGAGGTCCTCGGGATTGGGGGTGACCTGGCGCTGGTTCTTCAGGGTGATGCGCTGCTCGGCATAGTGGCGGCTACCGACCGTGAAGGCCTGGGGTGCGGCGCCGGCGACCTCCAGCGGCTGGCGACCCGCGGCGGTGCCCAGGGGGATGCCGACGATGGCTACCCAGCCGTTGCCGTCCTTGACCACCAGCACCGGCTTGCCCTGGTAGCGTACCCGCGGCGCCGCGTCGCCGGGGATCGGCACCACGGCGACGCCACCCGGCACGGGCTTGTCCAGCAGGCGTTGCAGGTAGGTACCGGCGTGGGCGGGCAGGGCGAGGAACAGGCAGCAGAGCAGGGGCAGCAGGCGGGACATGGGGTTTTCCAACGGCGAAAACGCCCATGCTGGAGCAGGCGAGGGCCGCAGGGCAAGGCGCCCGCAGCCCGCTTCGTCAGTTGGGCACGATCTTGTAGAGCACGGTTTCCAGGGCCGGCTTCTGCTTGGGATCGAAGAAGCTCATTTCGGGGATGCGCGAATCCGTGACATAGACGGTGCCATCCGGTCCGCGACCAAAGGTGTCCGGCCAGATCAGTTTCTTGTCCTGCACCAGGGTGGTGAGCTGGCCGTTCTCGCGGATCTTCACCGCATGGTCTTCCACCGCGCTGACATAGAGGCGCCCTTGCGGGTCCATCAGCAGGCCATCGGCCGGCCCGTTCTCGCCGACCTTTTCCACCTTGGCCGGCAGGCTGGCGAGGTCGTCGCCCTGCAGCGCCGCGGTGGCGATGCGGTAGAGGGTATTGCCCTTGACCGCCTGCCAGTAGAGGTAGTCGCCTGCCGGGGAGAGGGCGATGCCGTCGGCGGAGAATTCCACGCCGCGGCCATCCGGACGCATCAGCGGCTCGCCATCGGCCTTGACCTTGACGCCCTTCTCGGCCTGGGTGCTCGGATCGCCATCCAGGGCGCGCCGCGCCTTGCCGCTCTCCAGATCCAGGACCACCAGGGCGCCGCGGGCACCGGAATCGGTGATATAGGCGTGGCGACCGTCCGGGCTGAATCTCACGTCGTTGAGGTAGCTGCCCTGGGGCGCCACGCTTTCGTCCAGCGCATAGACCTTGCTCACCTGGTTGCTGGCCAGGTCGATCCTGACCAGCTTGGGTGCGCCGGGCACCACCAGCGCCTGGGCCGGAGCGCCCGGATCGATCACCCAGAGACTGCCGCGACCGTCGGCCACCACGGATTGCACGCAGACCCAGTGGTTGCCCGGAGTCAGCTCGTCGCGCTTGGCATTGCGCCAGCCGTTCCAGGCCGGGTCCGGATAAGGCACCAGGCTGCCATCGGGCTTGAGTTCAGCGACCGAGACCTCGCTGTCTTCGGTCCAGCGGGGGAAGTTGACGAAGATCCGTCCGCTCTCGCTGACGGTGACGCCGGTGACCTGGTGATCGAAGCTGGCGACCTTTTCCAGTTTGGCGCTGGATTCGGCGGCCAGGGCGACCGGTGCCAGGGGCAGGGCGGTCAGCAGGGTGGCCAGGGCGAGGCGGGAGAGGGCGGGTCTGGGCATGGCGGATTCCTGATGGGTGACCGGAAGGGCCGGTCCTGCAGGTACGACTGCGCCAGCCGCCTGGAAGATCGCCGGGACCGACGGCCGGCCGGCCCTGGCCCCGGCGGGAACGTCCGTGGAAATCCCGGGGTCCTCCTTCAAATCCCAAGGGAGAAGACCATGCCTCGTCTCATCACCAGCAGCCTGGCCCTGCTGACCCTCGGCGCTCTGCTCGCCGGTTGCGACAAGTCGCCGGAAACGCCACCACCCCAGCGCAGCGAGGTGGTACAAAAGAGCGCGCCGGGCAGCGATCCGGCTACCCAGTCACCCGAGCGAACCGTGGAGCAGCCCCGCCAGTAGGGCTCAGCTCGCCGGCACGCCCTGCTGCCAGATATCCCAGTGTTCGACGATCTCCTGCACCAGCGGATTGCCGGTGCGATAGAGATTTTCCAGCGCCGGGGCGAAACCGCCCTGCTTGGCGTAGTCGAGCAGGTTGTCGACCTCGGAGGCGCCCTTGGCCGGGCGGTCGAAGTCCGAGCCGGCACGGACCACCGCCAGGCGCTGCAGGTCGACCTTGCCCAGGCGGCTGGCGCGCAGCAGGGCCTCGTAGGTGGCGTTGTCCTCCTGCTGGGTGGTGCAGTAGCGGCCCTGGCCGTTGGTGAGCAGGCGGGTCCACTCCTCGGCACGTTCGGAGAGGCGGGTGCCGGAATACCAGGTGTCGCCGGCTAGGGTGTCGCAGCGGGTCACCACCGGCGGCTGGTTGGCCGGGGCGTAATCGTAGCGTTGGCGCCAGGCCTTGGATTCCGCGCTTTCCGTCAGCTCGGCCTGGCGGGACAGGGCATAGGCCTTGTCCCTCAGCCGCACATTGAGTTCGAACACCTCGGTCTTGTAGTCCAGCGGCGGTTTCTCGCCCGGCCCCCGGGTGTTGATGCCCAGGTAGCCGGTGGGCCAGTCCTTGGGCACGTCGCGGGGATCGAGCTCCCACTGGATGCCGAAGTCCACCAGGTAGCGCGCCCAGGCGGTGGTGCCCAGGGTGCCTTCCTTGGGACTGATCCCGGCGATGCCGGCGATCAGGAAGTAGGTGTGTTTGAGGTCGAACTTGGGCGACAGGGTCAGCGCCAGGGTCGAGGCGGCGGCATTGGCGTGCCCCATTCCAGTGGTCATCAGGCACACCCGTGCCTCATTGCAGAGCACATTTGGATAGTCGGCGGACAGGCCGTCGACGGCGACCTTATGGGTGAGCTTGAGGCGATCGATCCAGGTCTGGGCCTCGGGGGCGAACATCGCCACGAGCATGACCTTGGGTTGCAGCGGCGCGGCGGGCGGGGTCGCGGCCTGGGCCGCGCCGGCCAGCAGGGCGGTGGTGAGGGGAAACAGGGAAGCGCGCAGAAGGGAATGCATGGAGGGCCTCGGTAGGGGGAAATCCTGACCGAGGGTTCAAGATACATGCCACCATCGGTCCGGGTTGGACCGATTAGTCCAACAGAGACAGAGTGGTGGGTTCTTGGTGATTGTCCAGTACCCGCACCGCCAGTTCGCCCTCGGCGAGGCGGGCAATGAGCTTTTGCCCATTGGCGACCTCGGCGGCGGACCGCACGGCATGGCCCCGCTCGTCGAGCAGGATGCTGTAGCCGCGACCCAGGGTCGCCAGGGGGCTGACGATCTGCAGCGTCTGCACGGTGCCGGCCAGGCGTTGCTGGCGCTCCTTCAGCTGGCGCTGCATGACCCGGGGCAGCCGCTCGGCCAGTTGCTCCAGGCGCTGGCGCAACAGAGCCAACTGGCGCCCGGGATGCTGGCCGGCCAGGCGGGTGTCCAGGTGCGCCAGGCGATCGCGTCGGCGATTCTGGGCGATGACATAGGCGCGTCTCAGGCGCAGATCCAGGTCGTCCAGCCGCTGGGCCTGCTGGCGCAGTCGTTCGCCGGGATGGCGCAGGCGGCGGCTGCAGGCCTCCAGGCGCAGGCGTTCCCGGGCCAGGCGTTCGCGCATGCGCAGGAGCAGCTGGCGATGCAGGCCGTCCAGGCGCTGGCGCAGGTCGGCGCTATGGGGCGCGAGCAATTCCGCGGCCGCCGACGGGGTAGGGGCACGGACATCGGCGACGAAGTCGGCGATGGAGACATCGGTCTCGTGGCCGACGGCGCTCACCACCGGGGTCTGGCAGGCGGCCAGGGCGCGGGCCACGGGTTCTTCGTTGAAACACCAGAGGTCTTCCAGAGAGCCACCGCCCCGGGCCAGGATCAGCGCATCGAAGCCCTGGCGGTCGGCCAGTTGCAGGGCGCGGACGATCTGGGCGGTGGCCTCGCGACCCTGCACGGCGGTGGGGATCAGCGTCAGCTCCACCTGGGGCGCGCGTCTCTTGAAGACGCTGACGATGTCGCGGATCACCGCGCCGGTCGGCGAGGAGACGATGCCGATGCGCTGCGGATGGGCGGGCAGCGGGCGCTTGCGTTCGGCGGCGAACAGGCCTTCGGCGGCCAGCCGCTCCTTGAGCGCCTCGAAGGCCAGGCGCAGGGCGCCGTCGCCGGCCGGTTCGACGCTGTCGAGGATCAGCTGGTAGTCGCCGCGGCCCTCGAACAGCGAGACCTTGCCGCGCACCTTGACCGCCAGGCCGTCGCGCAGCGCCTGGCGCACCCGGCTGGCGTGCTGGCGGAACAGCGCGCAACGCACCTGGGCCTGGCCGTCCTTGAGGGTGAAATAGAGATGGCCGGACGCCGGCTTGGCCAGGTTGGAGATCTCGCCCTCGACCCAGACCTGGGCGAAGACGTCCTCCAGCAGCACCCGGGCGCGGCTGTTGAGCTGGCTGACGCTGAGCACCTCGCGGTCGAGACCGAGGCGGGCGAAGGGGTCCTTGAACATGGGGCGCTTTCTATGGCTTTCGTCGGCCTCACCTTAGCAGCTATGGGCGCGCGGCGAGCAGCGGATTAAGCTGCGCGCCCCATTCTTCGAGACCCGCGTTCCATGACCCTGCGCCAGACCATCCTCGCTCCCCGCATTTCCAGCCATCCACGGGTGGAGCGCACCGCCGTGGAGATCCTTGGCTGGCTCGCCGCCAGCGGCGTGGTCCGGGCCGAGGCCTCGCCCTGCCTGCCCAGCCGCGGCCGGCGGGGCCATGCGCCGGGTCCGCGACTGACCGAGGTGCTGCGCCTGGCGCCGGGCATGGACGATCCGCGCGACTATGCCGATGGCGGTCTGGAGATCGTCACCGAGCGCTGCATCTTCACCCCGCTGGACGGCTTCGAGGGGCGGGCGCGTTGCCCTGCCTGCCGTCGCGAGATCGGTGAAGCGCTGTTCGAGCACCTGGAGGTGTGGATGCCAGCAGAAAGCGACAACTTCGCCTGCCCGGAATGCGATCACGAAGACGACATCAACGGCTTCGACTTCCCCCAGCCCTGCGCCTTTTCCGACCTGGGCTTCATCTTCAACCACTGGCCGGCACGGGCCTTCGCTCCGGCCTTTCTGGAGGAATTCCGGAGAAGGCTGGGGCAGCCGTTGGCGGTGGTGGAGGTGTAGCCTCCGGGGCGAAGTCCTGGTGTACTAAATCGCCCCGTACCCTTCATGGCAGCCAAGCTGACAATTCAGCGGTACTCCAGCGTCGCAGCTCGTCTTTCATGGGCTCATCCAAGTAGCCGGTCCATACCCTGCGGCTGGGCCCGACCAGGCGATACAGCGTCTGGAATCCCAGGTGCAGACGCAGGCGCCGCCAGGCTTCTGTATCGATAGCCTGGTTGCGCGCGGAGCAATAGCCTACCCAGGCGGCCGCGATGGTCGCTTCGGGATCGACGCCCAAGCGCAGGTCGCGGATCAGGTACTCGCTCAGCAGATAGGCAAGGTCGTACAGGCCTTCGCCAAAGTGTCCCTGTTCAAAGTCGATCACGGAAACCTTGCCGTTGGCGCTGAGGATGTTGCGCGAGTTGAGATCACCGTGCACCGGCTCCTCGGTGCGTTGCAGGTAGTCGGCCGCAAAGTGCTCGCCAGCCTTGCGTAACCCTGGCGGCAGCTCGGATAACACCTGGGTGTACTGCAACTCGATCTTGAAGGCCTTGAACGGTCCGCTGGCGTCCAGCAGCTGCGGGCGTGGCTCTAGCGGCAGGCCGTGCAGCGCACCCAGCCAGGCTGTCACGGCGTGCAGCGCCGTGTCTGCGTCTGGGCCATTGCCCACGAGTACGTCATAGAGCGGCTCGCCCTGCGCCTGCTCCATTGCCACGATGTCGAGCGCCGGCTCTACCGCAACCAGAAGGGGCACCGCTACGCGTGGTTCGCGGGCACTCGCATCCAGCGCGAGGTCATGCCAGCGGGAGGCGACCAGGCAGCGCTCAGCGGCGCGGGCGGGAAGCGGCGGAAAGTCGCCGGAGCTTGCCGTATCGGTAAAGCGCTTCAGATAGGTCGTACCGGCAGCGGACTGCACCTGCACCACGCGATTGAACAGTCCGCCGGTGGCCAACTGGAGCCGTTGTGGCGAGGGCCATAGCTGGCGTGCCACAGCCTCCATTTCAGGATCGATCATCGGGGCCAAGGACGTAACCTTCTGCGAGGAGTTGGCGGTGAGTGAGCACGTCTAGGACGTACGTCATGCACAACGACGCTATAGGCTTGGTGTTACCGGAAATAGCTCATGGCTGTGCGGGTTGCCGATGAATTTGGCGGCTGGCGAACATGGAGAAGCCGCCGTGAGTGTTCAGGTGGGGCCGCGACAGCCCCGTAGCGTAGAAAACGGCGCAGCGTTTTCCACTGGGCGTGGTGCCTGGCGGTGGACAAGGCTGCGCCGTTGTCCACCCTACCAGTCTGGTCGTAGGTTGGGTTGAGACGGCTTCATCGTCGAAGCCCAACAGAGGCGGCGGGAAGGGTGCAGTGTTGGGCTTCGCTTTGCTCAACCCAACCTACGATCCCGTAGGTTGGGTTGAGACGGCTCTTTCGTCGAAGCCCAACGGGGGCGCAGGCAACGCGGGATATCGGGTTTACGCCCTGAGCTTACGCAACCACTCCAGCCCCGCCGAGGTATCACCGCGCGGGCGGTACTCGCAGCCGATCCAGCCGTCGTAGCCGAGGGCGTCGAAGCGCTCGAACAGGTAGGGGTAATGGAGCTCGCCCAGGTCCGGTTCGTGGCGGTCGGGCACGCCGGCGATCTGCACGTGGCCGATGCCGGCGAAGTCGCGCTCGAAGGTCTTGCTGACGTCGCCCTCGACGATCTGGCAGTGGTAGCAGTCGAATTGCACCTTCAGATTGTCAGCGCCTATGGCCTGGCGGATGGCCTGGGCGTCGTCCTGGCGATTGAGGAAATAGCCGGGCATGTCGCGCGGGTTGATCGGCTCGATGAGGATCGTTACCCCGGCCTTGGCCGCCTGCTCGGCGGCATGGGCCAGGTTGCCCAGGTAGGTGTCGCGGGCGCGGGCCCGGTCGACCCCGGTGGGCAGCAGCCCAGCCATCACGTGCACCAGGCGATTGCCCAGCACGGCGGCGTAGTCCAGGGCGCGGTCGATGCCGGCGCGGCACTCGGCCTCGCGACCGGGCAGGGCGGCCAGGCCGCGCTCGCCAGCGGCCCAGTCACCGGGTGGGGCATTGAACAGCACCTGGGTCAGGCCGGCGGAGTCCAGCCGGGCCTTGATCTCGGCGGCGGTGTGCTCATAGGGAAAGAGGTATTCCACGGCCTGGAAACCATCCGCCGCGGCGGCGGCGAAGCGGTCGAGGAAGGCATGCTCGGGGTAGAGCATGCTGAGGTTAGCGGCGAAGCGGGGCATGGCTTGTCTCCCAGATCAGACGAAGGGCCAGAGCAGCAGGGTGATGGCGAAGCCCAGGCACCCCAGCAGGGTGGTCAGGACGGTCCAGGTACGCAAGCCGTCGGCGACGCTCAGGCCGACCAGCTTGGTGAAGATCCAGTAGCCGGCGTCGTTGATGTGCGACACGGCCAGGCCGCCGGCGCCCATGGCCAGGCACAGCAGGGCCATGTGGTTGGCCGACAGGTCCAGGGTGGCGATCAGCGGGCCGAGGATGCCGGCGGTGGTGACCAGGGCCACGGTGGTGGAGCCCTGGACCGCGCGCAGCAGCAGGGTCAGCACGAAGCCCAGCGCCAGCACCGGCAGGCCGGTGGCGCGCAGCAGCTCCGAGACCACCGCGCCGATGCCGGTGTCCACCAGCACCTTGCCGAAGACGCCGCCGGCACCGGCGATGAGGATGACCATGGCTACGCCGGGCAGCGCCGAGCCGATGACGTCCGAGACCTGCTCGCGCGACCAGCCGCGGCGGAAGCCCAGCACATAGGCGCACAGCAGGGTGTCGATCAGCAGGGCCACCAGGGGCGCGCCGACCACGGTGAGGATGTCGCGCAGCAGGTTGCCGGCGGGCAGCCAGCTGGTGGCCAGGGTACCCAGCAGGATCAGCACGATGGGCAGCAGGATCAGGGTCACTACCAGGCCGAAGCCGGGGGCCGGGGCGGGCGGCAGACCGGCGGCGAGGCCGGCCGGGGTCTCGTCGACCTTGACCGCGGCGGCGCCGAGGCTGGGCAGGCCGGGCGCCATGTCCTGGCCGCGGCCCCACTGCTGCAGGTGGGTGTCGGTGATCTGCGGACCATAGACGTCGCTACGGATGTCGTCGGTCATGGGGTAGTGACGACGGGTCATGCGCCCGGCCACCCACCAGCCGATCAGGGCCAGCACGGCGGTGATCGGCAGGCCGAACAGCAGCACCCGACCGAGATCCGCGCCCAGCTGGCCGGCGGCGGCCACGGCGCCCGGGTGGGGCGGCAGCATGGCGTGCACGGTGAGCATGGTGGCGCACATCGGCAGGGCGAAGACGATCAGCGGCTTGCGCGCAGTGCGGGCGATGCCATAGGCCAGCGGCATCAGCACGATCACGCCGACCTCGAAGAACACCGGGATACCGACCAGGAAGCCGGCCAGGGTCAGCGCCAGCGGCGTGCGTCTGTTGCCGAAGCGCTCGATCAGCGTCTTGGCCAGGGCCTCGGCGCCACCGGAGAGTTCGATGATGCGCCCGATCATGGCGCCCAGGGCGATGATGATGGCGATGTGGCCGAGGATCTTGCCCATGCCGCCTTCGATGGTCGCCACCAGCTTGGACGGCTCGACCCCGGCGGCCAGGGCCACCAGGATGCTCACCAGCATCAGCGCCACGAAGGGCTGGAATTTGTACTTGAGAACCAGGAACAGCAGCAGGGCGATGCCCGCCGCGGCG
>NZ_QBIZ02000032.1:0-35323 GCF_003057735.2 Pseudomonas sp. RIT411 | reverse complement strand
GTCACCCCGCCTTTGCGCCAGCGAAGCGGCGCCTTCGCGCGCCCGGTTGCCCGCTAACGGCGCCCATGGAGCAGGCCACAGAGCACCGGGATCAGCCCCAGGGTCACCAGGGTGCCCAGGGCCAGGCCGCCGATCATGCTGATGGCCATGCCCGTCCACAGGGGGCCGGCAAAGAGCATCAGCGGGATGAGACCGAGGATGCAGGTCAGCTTGGTCATGATGATCGGCCGCAGGCGCTCGCCGGCGGCGTCGAGCAGCGCCGGCACCAGGGGCTTGCCGGCCTGGCGTTCGGCTTCGATGCGTTCGAGCAGCAAGACCGCGTTGTTGACGATGATGCCGGCCAGGGACAGCAGTCCGAAGGTGGCCATGAAGCCGAAGGGATGGCCACTCAGCCAGAGCGCCAGGGCCACGCCGATGAGGATGAAGGGGATGCTGGCAACGATGATGAGCACCTTGCGCCAGGAGTCGAATTGCCAGAGGAACAGTAGCAGCATGGCCACGGCGGCCAGCGGCAGGTAGCGCAGCAGGGCGTCGTTGGCGGCGGCGGAATCCTCGCTCTCGCCGCCCAGCTCCAGGCGGTAGCCGGGCGGCAACTGCAGGGTCGGCAACTGGGGCGCGAGGGTGGCGACCAGGGTGGCGGCGGTCATGCCGGGATTGCGCGCGCTGACCGTGAGGGTGCGCTGCAGATTGCGTCTGACCTTGACCCCGGCCTCGCTGGCCAGCTCGATCCGGGCCACCGCCGCCAGCGGCAGCGGCGCGCCGCCGCCCTGGGGATAGACCAGCAGGCTGCCTGGATCGCCGTCAGGGGCAGGGCTGCGCACGGCGATCTCGACCGCATACTGGCCATCGCGCAACCGGGCGCCGCTCAGGCCGTCGCCGGCCAGTTGCAGCGTCTGGGCCAGGTCGCGCCGGTCGAGTCCGGCGGCGCGGGCCCGGGCCGGGTCGACCTCGACCTGATAGCGCAGCAGCCGCGGACCCCAGTCGTCCTGGATGTCGCGGGTCCCGGGGACGGCGGCGAGCAGGTCGGCAAGATCGGTGCCCAGCTGACGCAGGACCGCCTCGTCCGGCCCGCTCAGGCGATAGACCGCCAGGCCGCTCTCGGTGGTGCCCAGGGAAAAGCGCTTGGGCTGGGCGCGCACCTCGGGATAGCCGCGCGCCAGCTCATTCCCGACGCGCGTCATCACTTGGGCGAGATCGGCGTCCGGGCGAGTGGTCACGGTGAAATAGGCGACATTGGGACCGGGCAACGGCGGATTGAGTCCCAGCACGATGCGCGGCCCGCCGTCGGCGACGTAGCCGATGCTTTCGACGATATCGGCATCCGCGCCCAGCCAGCGACTGAAGCCCTGCATGAGGTCCAGGGTGCGCTCGGCCGAGGTGCCGGGTTCCAGCTGGACGGGGATCTGGAACTGATTGCGATCCGAAGGCGGCAGGAAGTCGTAGGGCAGGCTGAGCACCTTGAGGGTGGCCAGCACCAGCAGCCCGAGCATGGCCAGCAGATAGGCCAGCCGGTGCCGCAGCAGGGCTTCCAGCAGTCGGCGATAGCCCCGGTGCAGGGCGCTGTCGGTGCTGGCGCCGGTATGGGTGGGATCCGGCACCAGGCGCAGGCAGAGCAGCGGCGTCACCGTCAGGCTGAGCGCCCAGGAGCCCAGCAGGGTGAGCGCCAGCACCACGGCCAGGGACCTCAGGTATTCATTGGTGCTGGTCTGGCCGAGAAAGAACGGCGAGAAGGCCAGGATGATCACCAGCGACGAGGTGAGCAGCGGGATGGCCAGGGTCCGGCCGGCGGCCTCGCAGGCGGCGCGGCGGTCCTCGCCGGCGCGCAGGCGTCGTTCGATGTCTTCGGCGATGACAATGCCGTTGTCCACCAGCAGTCCCAGCGCCAGGATCAGCGCGGCGATGGACACCGTCTGCAGTTCGATGCCCAGGGCGCGCATGACCAGCAGGGTGGCCAGTACCGTGAGCGGCACGATGGCGCCGACGATCAGTCCCAGGCGCCAACCCAGGAACAGCATGACCACCGCCATGACGATCACCATGGTCTCCATCAGCACGTGCTGCATGCGCGCCATGGCGTGATGGACCACCTCGGCCTGGAAGGTCACCCGGTGCAGGGCGAACCCGGCGGGCAGACTGGCCTCCAGGGCCTTGAGCCGGTCGTGCAGCGCAGCGCCGAAGGCTTCCACGTTGCGTCCCGGGGTCATGGCGATGCCCAGCACCAGGGCGCGCTCGCCGCGATAGAAGGCGGCGCTGCGCACCGGCTGCGCGGGTTCGACCCGCACCTGGGCCAGCTCGGCCAGGGGCACGGCGCGGCCGTCGGCCAGCTGGATCGGCACGGCGCGCAGCGCGGCGGGATCGGCCAGTTCGCCGCCGATGGCCAGGCTCAGCGTACGGTCGCCCTGGCGCAGGCTGCCGCCGCTGACCAGTGCGTTGCGCGCCCGCAGCTGCGCCAGCAGGGCCTGGGGCGAAAGACCGGTCCGCGCCAGGGCGGTGGCGTCAAGGTCGAGGGTGACGCGGTCTTCCTGCAGGCCATAGAGGGCGATGCGATCCACCCCGGGCAGATCATAGAGCGCCCGACGCAGCCGTTCGGCTTCGCTGCGCAGTTCGCTCGGGCTGAAGCCGGGCGCGGTCACGGCGATGGACGCCACTGCCACCCGGCCGAAGTCGTCGTCCACCACCGGCCCCTGGGTGCCTTCGGGCAGCTCTTGCGCCACCTCGGCGACCTTGTTGCGCACCCGTTGCCAGAGCGCCGGCAGGTCCGTGATCTCGTCCCGTGCGGTGAGCTGGACGATGGCCTGGCCGGGTCTCAGGGTGGTCACCAGGGTCTTGAGTTCGGGCAATTCGCGCAGCCGGTCTTCCAGCGGCTTGGCCAGCAGCTCTTCCACCCGGTCGCTGGGCAGGCCGGGCAGGGCGACGCTGACCAGGGCGTCGCGCACCGTGACGCTGGGCTCCTCCTGGGAGGGAAAGCCGAGAAAGGCATAGAGACCGCCGAGCAGCAGGGCCAGGGCGACAAAGAGCACCAGGCGACCCCGGCGCAGGGCGAAAGCGGTCAGGGACATAACTTACTCCCCCGTGAGCACGGTGCCGGGCCGATAGGGCAGCACATGCTCGCCCGCGCGCAGGAAGGCGGCGCCGGCCACCACGATCTGGTCACCCTCGGCGAGACCGCTGGCGATCAGCGCCTGGCCCTGCTGCAGGGCCGCCACCGTGACCGGGCGCGGTTTCACCTGCTGGGTCTCCGGCTGGTAGACATAGACCTGACCGGCGCTGCCGCTCTGACCGGGCAGCAGCGCGCCCAGGGGCACGGCCAGCTGCGCCTGGGCCGGCAGAGGCAGACGCACGTCCAGCAGGCTGCCGCTGGGCAGGGCCGGTGCCTGCTGGTCGAGGGCGAAGACCGCTTCCTGCAGCAGGCCCTGCTCGGCACGCGGTGAAAGACCGACCAGCCGGAGCGGCAGGGGCGCGCCGTCGCGCGTGGCATAGGCCTGGGCCTGAGTGCCGGGCGCCAGCCCCTGGGCCAGGGCGGCCGGCACCTGCACCACCACCTGACGTTCGCCGTCGGCCTGCAGCCCGAACAGGGTCTCGCCCGCGCCCACCAGCCGCAGCGGCTGCGGCGCGCGCAGGACGATCTGGCCAGCGAAGGGCGCTATCAGCCGGGTCTGGGCCAGGGCGCGGCGCGCCAGGTCCAGTTCCGCCTCGGCGCCTCCTTGCTGGGCCTGGGCCGCACCCAGGGCTGCGTCGGCGGCTTCCAGCTCGGCCTTGGCCAGGTTGCCGTCGGCGAACAGCTGCCGAGCACGCCGCTGCCCGGCGCGGCGCTGGTCCAGCTCCACCCGAGCGGCCTGCACCCGAGCGCTGGCCTGGGCCAGGCGCAGGCGTGCCGGTTCGGCGTCCTGCTCGGCGAGCAGTTGCCCGGCCGCGACCCGGGCACCCACGTCCACGGCCACCCTCAGCACCCGGCCGCCATTTTCGAAGGCCAGCGCCGAGCTGTGCGGCTGGCGCACCAGGCCGGGTAGCAGCGGGGCCTGGGGCGCAAGGCGCGCGACCGGCGCGAGCTTGACGGTGCGCAGGGGCACCGGACCGGGGCGTTCATCGGGTGAACAGCCGCCCAGCAGGGGCAGCAGCAAGAGGAAGGTGAGGGCGGAGGTCAGGCGCGGGCCGGGCATGGCGGGCTCCAGGATCAGAAGCTGTAGGTCAGGGCGACTTGGGCGGTGGTGTCGGTGGCGCGCTGCCGCAGCGGGCTGTCGCGTGCCTGGTCGCCGTAGTAGGTGGTGGTCAGGGTCGCCACCGAACTCCAGTGCGGATCGAAGGCGTGCAACCAGTTCAGCGCGGCGGAATAGGCATAGATGCCCCGGTCGAGCCGCGCCGGGGCGAAGCCGCTGGCGGCGCTCTGGGCGGCGGTGACGCCGAAATAGGTCTGGTTGAAGCGGCGGTCGCCAGCGTGGGCGTCGAGATCCAGCGCCAGGGTGTCCTGGTCGGTGTGCAGGCCGATGGCTTCCACGCCCAGGCGATAGCGATTGCCGCGCTGGGCCCCGGCCAGTCGCCATTCGCCCTCGGCGTTGAGGCTGAGCCAGGGCGCCAGGGCCTGGCTCAGATTGAGGTCCAGCACCGTGGCGCCGTCGACCTCGCCCATACCCTTCAAGCGGTCGGCGCCTGGCCGCGAGGCGTTGTCGCGGTCATCGCGGCCGAAGTCGTAGTTCAGGGCGCCGCTGAGGGTCAGTCCCTGGGCCGACTGCCATTGCAGGCCGAGGCCGCGACTGGTGTCGGCAAAGAAGGGCCCACGCTGCACCACCACCAGCGGCAGCAACTGCGGCCGGTAGGCGGCCGAACCCATGTAGCGACTGACCGCGCCGGCCACCAGGCCGAGGCTGACGTCGGTGTGGTCACCCCAGGGCGAGGCGTCGGCCGCCTGGGCGGCCAGGGGTGTCAGGCAGAGCAGCAGCGGCAGCAGGGTGGTACGGGTCATGGCGAGTCCTCTCAGGTGGCGGAAGGGTGGTCGAGGCCGTGCAGGGCGCGGTACAGGCGCAGGCGATTGAGGCGCAGGGCCTGGCCGGTCTGGCGCAGCGCCTCGCCGGCGCGCAACCCGTCGAGACCGGCCTGCAGGCTCGCGCCGGGATCGCCGGCCCCGGCCTGCCACTGGCGCGCCAGACGCTGGCGGCGCGCCTGGCTCAACTGCAGCTGGGCGGCCAGGGTCTGCCGCTGCGCGAGCAGCAGGCGGCGCTCTTCCAGGCCGTCGGCCAGTTCGTGAAAGGCGTCCTGCAGGGTGCGTTCGTAGGCGGCCAGGGCCAGGTCGCGAGCGGTCCTGGCGGCGTCCAGGTTGGCCTGGTTGCGCCCGCCGTCGAACAGCGGCAGGGACAGCGACGGCGTCAGCAGGCGCAGCCCCTGGCCGGCGCTGAACAGGTCCTGCAATTGCGGACTGGCCAGGCCCACCGCGGTGCTCAGGCGAATGCTCGGGAAAAAGGCGGCGCGGGCCGCGCCTATGCTGGCGTTGGCCGCCTGCAGGCGCTCCTCGGCCGCGCGCACGTCGAGACGCTCCAGCAGGCGGCTGGAGGGCAGGTCGGCCAGCTCGCCCGGCAGTTCCGGCGGCGGACCGGCCGGGGCAGGCGCAGCGCTGGGCGAGGGCGCCAGCCGGTAGCCGGTGACCCAGGCCAGCGCCCCATAGGCCTGGGTGCGTTGGCTCAGGCGCTGTTGCTCCAGTTGGCGTGCGTCCAGGGCGGCCTGGGTCAGGGGCTCCAGGGCAGCCGGGGCCAGGTCGCCGGCGGCGATGCGTGCCCGGGTCCGCTGCACCAGCTCATCGCTGAGGGCCGCCATGGCCTGGGCGCTGAAGACCTGGGCATCGGCCTCGCGGGCCAGCAGGAAAAGGCGCGCCACCTCGGCTACCAAGGCGCCGCGCGCGGCCTGCTGGCCATAGGCGCTGGCCAACAGTTGGTGGCGGGCCTCTTCGCCGAGGCTGGCTACCCGCCCGAAGAAGTCCAGTTCGAAGGCGTCCACGCCGAGGGTGGCGGTGGCCAGGTCCTGCTGGTAGCGCTCGTCCAGCGCCTGGTCGGCGAAGCGCTGGCGCGGCCGCTGCACCGCCAGGCCCAAGGTGGGCCAGCGGTCGGCCTGGCGCGCGCCCAGCTGCGCCCGTGCCTGCTCGACCCTGAGCTGGATTATCCGGTAGTCTCGATTGCCCGCCAGCGCCTGGCCCACCAGCGCTGGCAGGAGAGCGTCAGCGCTGACCGCGGCCAGCAGTTGGCGCTCGTCAGGGCTGAGATCAACGCCCACCGCGGGGGCAGCGTCCTGCCGCTGCCACAGCCCCTGGTGCGCGGGCACCGGCAGGGGCGGCCGCTGGTAGTCGGGAATCAGCGAGCAACCGCTGAGGCCTAGCAGACCGATCAGCAGCAACTGGCAGGTGATGGAAGCGGCGAGTGAAGGCATGGCAGGCGGACCCGGTGCAAGGCATGGGTCGCAGCCTATGGACGCCGAATCAAGATTCCTTCGGCGAATTGTCGAGATTCGATCAAGAGAGCGGACGTGGGCGACAAACTCATACTCATCGTCGAAGACGACGCCGACAGCGCCAGCGTGCTGGAGGCCTATCTGCTGCGCGACGGCTTCGCGGTCATCCTCGCCGAAGACGGTCGCCAGGGGCTGGAACTCTTCCAGCGCGAGCGACCCGATCTGGTGCTGCTCGACATGATGCTGCCGCGCCTCGGTGGCACCGAGGTGCTGGCGCAGATCCGCCGCGCCGGGGATACCCCGGTGATCATGGTGACCGCCATCGGCGACGAGCCGGAAAAGCTCGGCGCCCTGCGGTATGGCGCCGACGACTACGTGGTCAAGCCCTACAACCCCAAGGAGGTGGTGGCGCGGGTGCACGCGGTGCTGCGCCGCTGCCACCAGGCGCCGCGCGATGACCGCTGGCTGCGCCATGGCGCCCTGACGGTGGATCTGGAACGTTTCAGCGCCACCGTCAAGGCACGCGCCCTGGAGCTGACGCCCACCGAATTCGGCCTGCTCGCCACCCTGATGCGCACTCCGCACAAGGCCTTTACCCGCGAGGAATTGCTGGAGCGCTGCCTGCCGGAAAGCGAGGCCCTGGCGCGGGTGGTGGACACCCACCTGCACAACCTCAGGCGCAAGCTGGAAGCGGCGGGCCTTCCCGGCGTGCCGGTGACGGTGCGCGCCATTGGCTATCGCTTTTCATGAAGCGCCAGGCCCCGCTGGGGCGCTGGGTCGGCTGGCGCATGAGCCTGCTGGCCCTGGGCGCGGTGCTGCTGATCGCCGCCGGCATGTACCTCTGGTTTCTCTTTGGCGACTGGTGGGTGCTGCGCCAGGTGCCCCAGGCGGCGCGGGCGGAAATCCTCCAGCTGCGCGCCGATCCAGAGGAAAACGAGGCGCGACTCTGGGCGCTGTTCAGCCACTACTATCCGGTGCGCTATTTCCTGCCCGGCATCGCCAGCCGCGACTGGTGGGTGCTGGCGGGGCTGCTGCTGGCGGCCGTGCCGCTGATCCTGCTGGCCGGCTTTCGGCTGTCACGCCCGCTGTCGAGCCAGTTCTCCGCCATCGCCGCGGCGGCGCGGCGGGTGGCCTCCGGCGATCTGGAGACCCGCCTGGAGGTGGCCGAGACGGCGCCAGCGGAATTGCGCCGCCTGGCGCTGGACTTCAACAGCCTCACCGCGCGGCTGCAGCAATACGAGCGCGACGTGCGGGATTCCAGCGCCATCCTCGCCCATGAGCTGCGCACCCCGCTCAACGCCGCCTCGGTGCGGGTGCAGGGCATCCTCGACGAGGTCTTTCCCGCCGATGCCCGCCAGTTGCAGATGGTCAAGCGCCAGCTCGACCTGCTCAACACCCTGGTGGGCGATCTGCACACCCTGTCGCTGGCCGAGGCCGGGCAACTGGCGCTGGATCAGCGGCCCTTCGCCCTGGCGGCATTGGTTGAGGAGCGGCTGGCCTGGTTCGCGCCCCAGCTGCAGGCCGAGGCCATCCAGCTGCGCCTGGAACTGGATCCCCGCCAACGGCTGTACGCCGACCGCCATCGCATCGGCCAGTTGCTCAACATCCTGCTGGAAAACTTCCTGCGCTATGGCGCCAGCGGCGGCGAACTGGAGATCGTCCAGCTGGCCCTGGCCGAGGGCCTGGTGCTGGAATTCCGGGATCGCGGCCCGGGCATCGCCGAAGCCGATCGCGAGCGGGTCTTTCACCGCTTCTGGCGCGCCGACAGCTCCCGGGCACGGCACCTTGGCGGCAGTGGCCTGGGCCTGTCCATCGCCCGCGCCATCTGCGCGGCGCATCAGGGCCGCATCGTCGCCCTGGGGCGCGAGGGTGGGGGGACGGTCATGCGCATCGAGTTGCCGGGACGGCTGTCCTAACGCGGCGGGCGTCTGGAACGACTGCCCCTGTCTGGGCGACAGGGGCAGCGGGGCTCAGGCGGAGGCGTCGTCTGCGGGAGCGGCAACGGTCTCGGCCGCTGCAGGCGCTTGCGCTTGCGCTTCGGCAGGCGCGGCGGTGTCCGCCTTGGCCTTGGCCTGCTCACGGCGGGCCTGGGCGCGCTGGCGGCGTGCCTGCTGCTTGGCATAGACCGCCTGGGAGGCGGTCACGGTGCCAGCCGGCTGGCCATCCAGATCCAGGCGCGGGGCGTTTTCGGTCATGGCCGCCCAGTAGCGGGTGCCGCGACACCAGGTGGCGATCGACTGCTTGAGCTGATCACCGGTGATGCCCAGGCGCTCAAGGTGCTGCTCGGCGTCCTTCAGGATGCCTTCCTTGAGCGGCACCTTGGGTGCCGGATTGACCGGGAAGGCCAGCGGGAAGTGCTTTTGCAGACGGCGGATGCCTTCGACCACCGGATCCTGCTCGCGGGGCTTCTGCTCGCGGGGCTTGGCTTTCGGTGAAGGTCTCCGCGCCGGCCGCTCGTTGCTCTCGGTCTTTACCTGCGCTTTTTCGGCCCGCAGGCGGTCGCGTAGTTCAGCTAGTTGCTCAAAGCCCATCGTTCAGCTCACCGCTCCAAATAGAATTCACGTGCAAGGGTAACCCATGCCGGGCTTGGACCGCGCCAATCGCAGATCGGCACGCCCAAGGCTGGCGGCCCGTCATTCTAAAGGCTGGTTTGCCGCTCGTGCATCCTTGGCGGCGTCATTCCCGGCGGATGGTGTGCCCTGCTGGGCGTTTTCCAGGTCCGGTACGAAAGTCGCCGAGCGAAGGTGAGGCGGATTGAAACGACCAACGGGAGTAACCGCCCAAGGCTGCTCAAAGGGGTAGCGCTCACCAACCAAAAAGCAGAGGGAGCGCAGTGTACGTGCGGTAAAGGAGCATTCCGACCGGGCTGGCGATCCAGGGGTTTTTCAACGAAGCATCGCCGATGCGCAGGCACTTCTCGTACTGGACCTAGCCGCCTCCGGTCAGGCGCGACACCCATTGCGCCAGCCGCAGCTTGAAGGGCGAATAGGGCGGCAGCAGCAGACGAACGGCCAGCAGCGGACCGGCGGCGAGCACGCTGCGCTCGTGGGAAAAGGTGCGAAAACCGGCCTGGCCATGGGCGCTGCCGCTGCCGGAGTGATTGACGCCGCCAAAGGGCAGGTGCAGCTGGGTGTACTGCTGCATGCACAGATTGAGGCCGACGCTGCCGGAGCTGGTGCGGGCGATGACTCGCTGCTGGATGTCGCGGTCGCGACTCCAGAGATAGAGCGCCAGGGGCTTGGGCCCGGCGTCGATGCGCTGCAGCACCTCTTCCAGGTCGTCGTAGGCGATCACCGGCAGGAGCGGACCGAACAGCTCCTGGCTGTCCAGGGGGCTGTCGATGGCCGAGCAATCCAGCAGGGTCGGGGCGAGATAGCGCCCGGCCACATCGTGCGCGCCGCCATGGATCAGCTGCGCACCGGCGGCCCGGGCCTGTTCCAGCAGCCCGATCAGCTGGCTGGCGTGGCGTTGATGGATGAGTCGGGCGTAGTCCGGGCTGGCCGCGGCATCGGTGCCGTAGCGCTGCACCAGCAGGGCGCGACAGCGCTCCTTGAAGGCCGGCAGCAGGCGGCGGGCGACGAAGACATGATCGGGCGCCACGCAGGACTGGCCGGCATTGAGGAATTTGCCCCAGAGCAGCAGCTCGGCGGCGGCATCCAGGTCGGCGCTGGCGTCGATGATCGCCGGCGACTTGCCGCCCAGCTCCAGGGTCACCGAGGCCAGGTGCCGGGCAGCGGCCTGCATCACCAGGCGGCCCACGGCGGTGGAACCGGTAAAGAAGAAGTGGTCGAAGGGCAGCGCCAGCAGTGCCTGGGCGGTGGAGACGTCGCCTTCGCAAAAGGCCACGGTGTCCGGGGTGAAGGCCTCGGTCAGCAGTTCGCGCAGCACCGCATTGACCGCCGGGGTGAATTCCGAGGGCTTGAGCATCACGCTGTTGCCAGCCGCCAAGGCCGACACCAGGGGGCCGAGCAGGGTGGAGACCGGGTAGTTCCAGGGGCCGATGATCAGGCAGCGCCCGCGCGGCTGGCTGTGGATGTGCGCCGGGCAGCCGAGGGACGTCAGGGTCGGGCGCACCCGCCGTGGCTTCATCCAGCGGCGCAGGTGGCGGCGCGCGTGCTGGATCTCTTCCAGCACCGGCATGATCTCCGACAGTTCCACCTCCACCTCGGGCTTGCCGAAGTCCTGGCGAAAGGCCGCATAGAGCGCCCCCCGCCGCGCCACCAGGGCGCCATGGAGGCGCTGCAGCAGGCTCAGGCGCTCGGCGGCGCTGGAACCGCGCAGGGCCAGGGCACGCGGTCCCTGGGCGGCGAACAGCCGCTGCAGCATCTCGGGGTCGACCAGGGCGGGAGCGGGATCGGGGAGGAGCGCATTCATGGCAGCAGTCCGCAAGGGGGCAGGAAGGGGACGATACGGCGACGACGGCAGTATTCAGCCTGGGCGCTGCCAGCGCCAGCGCGGCACCAGCCGGGGGCCGCGGGCACTGAGCGCGAGCAGGGCCGCCAGCCCCAGGGCCAGCAGGGCGAGCAGGGCGCTGGTGAGGGCGGCCGGTCGGACCGCGGCGCCCTGCAGCCAGAGCGACGCCAGCGCCGGGCCTGCGGCGCAGCCGAGCAGTTGCAGCGAGGGCACCAGGGTGGCGACGCGGCCACTGGCGTCCAGCCGCAGGGCCAGGCTGATCTGGAAGGGGGTGAGGGTCTGCCAGAGAAAGGTGAAGGTCAGGCACAGCAGCACGAAACTCAGGTGCGCCCCCGGCGCCAGGCCATAGATCAGCGCGGCCAGGCTGCCCAGCGTCAGGGTCGCCAGGGTCAGGGTGGTGGCGGCCGGCAGCCAGGCCACCAGGACCGCGCCGGCCAGGCCGCCGAGCAACTGGGCGGCGAAGCTGGCGGCGATCAGGGTCTGGGCTTGGCTGGCGTCCAGTCCGAGGGCTTCGCCATAGGGTTCCAGATAGGCCCAGAGCGCGCCGATGGCGGCCAGCTGGCAACCGACGAAGGCCAGCAGCAGTGCCTGGGGCAGTCGCCATCTATGGCGGACCGGCGCGCTGCCAGGGACGTCCACTGCCGCCAGCCGGCGTGGCAGGGCGATGGTCAGCGGCAGGGCCAGGGCGGTGACACCGGCCAGCAGCCGGAAGCCGCCGGCGCTGCCCAGCCGGGGCAGGATCCACAGCGCCAGCAGGGCGGCCAGCAGGCCCTGGCAAAAGGTCTGCAGAGCCATGAACAGGCCGGACAGCCGCTCGGCGGTGGGTTGACGGACGATCAGCGCCACCGCCGCCCAGAGCAGCAGGCCTTCGCCGAGACCGGCCAGGGCGCGCAGGCCGAGCAACGGCAGATCACCGCTGGCGTGGGCGCTGGCCAGGTCGGCGGCGACCGCCAGCAGCGTCGCCGGCCACAGTACGGCTGGCAGCCCCAGGCGCGGGCCCAGGGCCTCACCGGCGATCACGCCCAGGCCTAGGGCGACGATCTCACCCATGGCCACCAGGCCGAGGCCGTCGAGGCTGGCCCGGCCACTGGTGAACAGCTCGCCGAGCAGCAGCGGCTGCAGGCCGAGGATGAGCAGCGCCAGGGAGCCCAGCAGCAGCGCGGCTTGGACCTGGCGAGGCGGAGCGGGCGCGGTGACGGTCATGGGGTCTACCTTCGAAGAGTGGCTAGTAACCACGGCTTTCCGCCGGCAGCCGGCCCTGACGAAAGGCCTCGGCGGCGGCGCGCTGGTCGCGCTGGAGTCGGCGGGTGGCGATCAGCACCACCCACCAGGGCAGGCGGGTGAGCACCGCGCCGGTGGCCTGGGCCAGGGTGTAGGCCTTGGCGCATTTCTCGAACAGCTCGACATTGAGGGCGGCGCGACTGGCGGTGGTCCCCAGGCACAGTGGCTGGCCGCCGAGCAGCTGGACGTTGCCGCGCGCGGCCAGGGCTTCCGCCAGGGCATCGCCCCGGGCCACCGCGGGCGCCATCCGCCCCAGGTGCCGGGCCTGCTCGTCGAACAGGTCCGGCAACTGGCCGCCGAAGTCCGCCACATGCTGCCCGTAGCGCCCCGCGCCCTGGATGATGGCGCCGACATCCGGTCGCGACCGGTAGACGAGTGCATGATCCAGGGCGGCGCCGCTGCGGCGGGCCAGCTCGATCTCGCAGGGCGCGGCATCGCCCAGGGTGCCGTACCAGAAGCTCGCCGCCCCCGGTATGCGCACCGACAGGGCCAGGGCCGAGCGCTCGCCCTGGCGGGCCAGACGCTGCTGCAGATCCAGCCATTGCTGGCGCGATTCGGCTTTCATGGGCGGCCTCATACCAGTTGGAAGACCCGGTCGAAACGCTCCAGAGCGTCGTCGATCACGGCGTCGGTGTCGGCCAGGCTGGTGTAGATGCGGCTGCCGGCCAGGGTGATGAGGCCATGGGCGGTATAGGCCGCGCCCATCTCTTCCATCATGTGCTTGCGCGCCTTGGCCTCGTTGCGCACCCGCAGCAGCTTGAGCGGGTTGCCGGTGTCGAGCAGCAGCACCCCGGAGGTCTGCAGGTGGACGATGGAGCCCAGGTTGTAGGCGACATAGGGCAGGTTGCGGCGCTGGATGATCTCCTCCAGGCCCTGGCGCAGTCGATCGCCGGCGCGGCCGGCCTGGCCGGCGGCGTCGAGCCGCTGGATCTCCTTGAGGGCGTAGTAGCCGGCCACGCAGCACAGCGGATTGGCCGACAGGGTGCCGCCGACGAAGGCGCGCTTCGACGAGGTGCCGATGCCGCCCACCAGCAGCTGCATGACCTCGGCCTTGCCGCCCAGGGCCCCGGCCATGGGGTAGCCGCCGGTCAGGCATTTGCCGAGCACGGTGAGGTCCGGCAGCACCTTGAAGTAGCCCTGGGCCCCACCCATGCCGGCGCGGAAACCGGTCACCACCTCGTCGAAGATCAGCAGGGCGCCGAATTCGTCGCAGAGCTTGCGCACCTCGCGGTTGAAGTGCGGATGCACCGGGCGGGTGCCGCTCTCCGGGCCGAAGGGTTCCACCAGCACCGCCGCGGTGCCGCCGCGCAGGCGATTGAATTGCAGCCGCCGGCGCAGGGCCTCGAGGTCGTTGGGCGGGCTTTCCTGGGTGTGGGCGGTGGCGCCCCGGGGAATGCCGAGGGCCTCCATGCGCCCGGTGCCGGGCAGGCGCATGCCGTACACCAGCTGATCGCTCCAGCCGTGGTAGGCGCCGCCGATCTTGATGATCCAGCGGCGCCCGGTATAGGCCCGCGCCAGGCGTACCGCGGCCATGGCCGCCTCGGTGCCCGAACCCAGCAGCCGCACCTGGTCGATGCCGGGCACGCTCTGGCAGACCAGTTCGGCCAGCTTGACCTCGTATTCGTGCAGCAGGCCGGTGACCGGGCCGCACTCGGCGAGGATGTGCTGCACCTGGTCGCGCACGCCGGGATGATTGGAGCCGAGCAGGGTGGGGCCGCCGGCCTGGAGGAAGTCGATGTACTGGTTGCCGTCGACGTCGGTGAGGTGGGCGCCCTCCGCCCGGGCGATGGCCAGGGGGAAGGGATGGTTGAACGCCAGGTTGTGCTGGATGCCCCCGGGAATGAAGCGCTTGGCTTCTTCGGCGAGCCGCCGCGAGCCCTGGCAGCGCTCGTCGAAATAGCCCATGACCTTGGCCAGCGCCTCGCGGCGCAGCGGGCGCATGGGCTGTTTGACCAGGGCGTCGAAACGGCGATAGAGCGTCTCGGTATCCGGCCAGGCGGAAATCGCCGGAGGCGTGGGTACCAGGGGCGGCGGGGTGGTCAGGGGCTGATTCATGGCGGACCTCAGGACGGGAGGGAGGCGGTGAGGGTGGTCAGCAGGCGCTGGCGCGCCAGGCTGTCGGCTGCGGAGACACCTGGGCGGCTGGCGATACGACCGACCAGGTAGTGCTCGCAGAAGGCTTCCAGCTGCTCCAGCACCGCCAGGGTCTGGCGCGCGCTGGCGCCGTAGCAGAGCACTCCATGGTTGCGCAGCAGATAGGCCGGGCTCTCGGCGCTCAGGGCGCGGTCCAGGCGCTTGGCCAGCCAGCCGGTACCGGAGGGGGCATAGCCCACCAGCGGCAGGCGGCGGCCCAGTTCGGGCCAGCGCTCGGGATCGTCGACGCTCAGGGCCTCGCCCAGCAGGGTGCAGGCGCTGGCCAGCGGCTGGTGGGTGTGCAGGCTGCAGCCCGCCGCCGGAAAGCGCCGCAGCACCCGGGCGTGCAGCCCGGTTTCCACCGAGGGCGCGCGATCGCCTTCGAGCTGGTGCAGATCGGCCAGGCGCAGGATGCAGACGTCTTCCGCGCCCATCTGGTAGTAGTCGAGGGCGGAGGGGGTCACCGCGATGCGCTCGGCGTCCAGGCGCAGGGCCAGGTTGCCGCCGGTGGCGGCGAAGAAGCCGCGGCGCACCAGGTGCAGGCAGAGATCGACCACCTGTTCGCGCGCTTCGAGGGTATCGCTCATGGTCGGGCTCCCTGGTTGGGGTTGAGGCGGCGATAGAGCGGCGCCAGGCGCCGGCGGACTTCGAGAAAGGTGGCGTAGCTGTCGTCGTAGCGCGCCCGCGCCTGGGGGCAGGGCTGGTAGAGACGCGGCGGTCGCTGCAGCGCCGGCACGTCGCTGAAGGCCAGGGCGCCGATGCCGGCGGCGGCGATATAGGCCGAGCCCCGGGCATTGGCCTGGATCGGCGCATCGGGCTGGGCGATCACCTGGCCGGTGACGTCGGCCATGATCTGGCACCAGAGATTGGACTGGGCGCCGCCGCCCACCGCGGTGATCCGCTCCGGCCGGCGGCCGAGGAAGCGGCCGAAGGGTTCCAGCATCCAGCGGGTGTTCAGTGCCACCCCCTCGAGAAAGGCGCGGATGATGTCTTCCCGCGTGTGCTCCAGCGACAGGTTGATCAGCGCCGCGCGCAGGCTGGGATCGTCCACCGGGCTGCGCTCGCCATACAGCCAGGGGGTGTAGAGCAGCCCGCGGGCGCCGGCCGGCACCCGGGCGGCGATGCGGTCGAGCAGGGCATAGAGATCCGGGTGCTGTTCGTCGCTGAGGAGTTCGTCCGGGTGGTAGAGCACCTTGTCGCGCAGGAACGACAGGTTGGCGCCCGCCGCGGTCTGCAGCGCCATGGCCAGGTAGCGGCCCTTGACCGCGCTGGGCACGGCGGCCATGTGGCGCAAGACATCGGACTTCTTGAAGGGCACATGGGCGCCCAGCCAGGAGGAGGTGCCGAGATAGAGGTGCGGCGCGAAGTCCTCCACCGCCGAACCCACCGCCACCGCCGAGGTGTCCACCGAGCCGGCCACCACCGGGGTGCTGCGCGGCAGGCCGAGCTGGTCGGCCACCGCGCCGGTCAGGGTGCCGATCACCTCCGCCGAATCCACCAGGTCGGGCAGCTTGTCGCGGTCGAAGCCCAGGGTGCGGATCAGCCCGGCGTCGTACTTCACCTGGCGCGAATCGCGGTTGTCGGTGATCCAGGCGGTGCAGATGGAATCGGCGGTGGCGCAGCAGCGACCGGTAAGGCGCAGATTCATGAAGTCGAGGACATTGAGAAACTTCACCGTGCGCGCATAGCGCTCCGGCTGGTGGTCCTGCAGGTAGGCGATGTGCCCGGCGGAATCCTTGCCCGACAGCGAGGGCGCGCCGCCGGTGAGGCGGATCCAGCGCCACAGCTTGAAGGGCGAATACCCGGCGACCTTCAGCCGGCCGCCGCCGACCCGCCGCGCCACCGACTCGGCCCCGCGCATGTCCAGCCAGAGCAGCGCCCGGCCCAGGGCTTGGCCGTTGGCGTCCACGCACACCGTGCCCTCGGTCTGGGTCGAGCAGCACACCGCCACCACGCGCCGCCGCCGCGCCGGATCCGCCGCCAGCAATTCGCCGGCGCCGCGCAGGAAAGCCTGCCACCAGTCTTCCGGTTCCTGTTCGGCGCTGTGCCCTTCGACGTGCAGGGTGACGCCATGGAAGGTCCAGGCGACCACCTCGCCGCCAAGGGTGACCAGCGCGCTCTTGCAGCCGGAGGTGCCGAGGTCCACCACCAGCACCAGGCCGTCGAGGGCGGTGGCCTGGGCCGGCGCGGGCGGCGTGGCGAAGACGTGAGGTTTCATGGGCGCCGGCTCAGAAGGGACGGGCCACGGACAGTACCCAGCGGGCCTCGTCCGTCGCGCGCTGATGGTCGCCGTCTTCGGCGATGTAGAGTTCGCGCGCCCGGGTATGGGGACTCAGGTAGTCCAGGCCGAAGTCGAAGCCCCAGTGGCGATGCACCAGGCCGACGCCGTAGTCGCTGAAGTTGGCCTCGGAGAAATTGCGGATCTGCTGGTAGCCGGCGTGCAGCTTGAGGCTGGTGCGCGGGGTCAGCTCGTAGCGATAGTCAAGGTCGTAGAGCAGGCTGCCGCGGGAGTTGTGCTCACCCTTGGCATAGCACTCCAGGCCCTTGGTGGGGTCGGGGTTGAATTGCAGCTGGGCGCCGCAGACGCCGGCGGTGTTGGCGCCGCGGTAGTTTTCCGAGAGCACGTTGAGGATGCGCCCCTGCAGGGCCCCGTAGCCGATCTCCAGCACGGCGAACTGGCTGTTGTAGTTGGTGCTGCGAAAGCCATCGGGGGCGCCGGTCTCCGGATCGATGCGGCTGGGCGCCTTGAAGTGGGCGCCGGGAAAGAATTCCCCTGCCAGCCCCACGCCAAAGTGCCAGGCCTCCGGATCGCCGAAGCGGTAGCCGCCAGCCAGCAGGACGTTGGCGCCATCGCCGTCGAGGAACTGCTTCTTGCTCACGCTGCCGATTTCCGCCAGGCCGATCAGGCCGCTTTCATGGGCGAATTCCACGGTGACCTTGGCCCCCGGCCGATTGAGCGAGTCCGAGATGCTGCGGTTGCGCACGTCCGAGAGCAGGCGCGGGGTGATGGTCAGCGCATAGCTGGCCAGGTCGTCATCGGCCTGGACCGCGCTGCCGAGAACGCTCAGGCACAGCAGGGCCGCCGCCTGGGTGCGGTGAAGAATCCGGTTCATGGGGTCGCTCCTTGCGGTGGCTTAGCTGCAGTGCGGGGTGGCGGGGAGGGTGCTCAGCGGGGTGAGCTGTTCGGTCTTGCCGAGCACCTCGGTGCCGACATAGGCGCGGATGTTGAGGTCGTCGCCCTTGCGGCGGACGTAGCCCTTGTATTTCTTGCCATCGCGCGGATCGAACACCCAGCCGTCGCGCCAGGTACCTCCGTCGTCACGCGTCATCTGGAAGACCCGCGTGCCGCAGGTATCGCTGGCCTTGCCGGCGTCCTTGTCCCAGACGATGGTGCCGCACAGGGCACTCGCGTTGTCGGCGCAGGGCGTGACCTTGACGGCGGCGCCCTGATCGGCGGTCAGCCAGAGACCCTGGACCGGTGCGGCGTCAGCCGCCAGAGCGGGCGCCAGGGGTAGCGCCCAGAGGGCGACGGCGAGCGCGAGGGGTGTTTTCATGGAGGTGGCTCCTGCTGTTTGTTGTGGTTGTGGCTGGAGGCAGTAAGGGCAACGCGGTTGCTGATATGATAGTTATCGCTACACGATAGTTATAACTATCATTTTACTGCCCATCAAGGTGTTTTTTCGTCTAGACGAGAGCTTTTTCATGGTCGCCAAAGAGTCCGCTCCATCCTCCCGCGCCACGCCCAAGGCCCGCCCCAGCCAGCAGCGGGCAGCGGAAACCTACGAACGCATCCTGGCCGCGGCGGCGGAGGTGCTCTGTCAGGTCGGCATCGAGCGGCTGTCGACCAATCTGGTCTGCGACTGCGCCGGGCTGACCCCGCCGGCGCTCTATCGCTACTTCCCCAACAAGTACGCCCTGCTGGAGGAGCTGGGCCGGCGCCTGCTGGAAAAGCAGAATGCGCAGATAGACGGGCGGATCAATGCCGAGCTGCTGGCCGGTCCTTTGGAGCGGGTGGAAGACGTCTTGACCGGGCTTTTGCTGGATACCTACCGGGTCACCGCCGAGACCGCCGGTGGCATGTGGATCCTCAAGGCGCTGCGCGCGGTGCCCTCGCTGGAGCACGTGCGCCTGGATTCGCACCGCCGGGTAGCGGCGCAGCAGACGGAGTTGCTGGTGCTGCTGCTGCCCAGCGTGCCGCCGGCCGCCGTGGCCCAGGTCGCGCGGATCGTGGTCGAGCTGATCCACTCCACCGTGGAGCTGCTGTTCGATGAGGAGCTGCCGGCGGAAAGCACCTGCCGCACCGTCGCCGCCATGCTCAGCGGTCATCTGGGGCGCCTGCGCGACGGCTGAGCCGTTCGCCCGCCGGAGCGAGCATCCGTGGGGACTCAGGTCAGAATCGGCGGGCGTTTCACCACTGCCGAGGCCCGTCATGCCTGATCTGGATATCGCCACCTTCATCGCCGCCTGGCCCAGCCTGCGCCTGGAAGCTGCCCCGCCCTGGACGCTAACCGGTGCCTGCGAGCACCAGGTCAGGCTGCTGCTGGCGCGGCTCGGTCCCGGCTATCGGCGCCAGGGCGACAGCGCTATCCATGAGACCGCGGTGGTGGAGGCGGGCGCGGTGCTCAAGGGGCCGGTCATCATCGGGCCCGGCACCCTGGTGGCGGCGGGCGCCTATCTGCGCGGCGGTGTTCATCTGGGTGCCCACTGCGTGGTGGGGCCCGCCTGCGAGCTGAAGAGCAGCCTGCTCCTGGACGGCAGCAAGCTCGCCCACTTCAATTTCGTCGGGGATTCGCTGATCGGCAGCGGGGTGAATCTGGAGGCGGGTGCCATCGTCGCCAACTACCGCAATGAAAGTGACGGCGCGGTCATCCGCATCCGCCACGGAGACCGGGTGATAGACACCGGGGTGATCAAGTTCGGCGCCCTGATCGGCGACAATTGCCGACTGGGCGCCAATGCGGTCATCGCGCCGGGCGCGCTGCTGTCGCCCGGCACCCGGGTCGCGCGGCTGGAGCTGGTTGACCAGGGCGTGCCTTAAGGCGAGTCGGGCGCCGCAGTACCCTGGCCGGCGAGATAGGCGTCGGTGGACTCCAGGCTCGCATAGGCGAAGGCCAGCGCCGCCATCAGGGCGGCATGCACCTGGGCCGCCGGCACCCGGACCCCGTTGAATTCCAGATCCAGGGTGGCGCAGGCGTCATGGATCACGGTCACGGCGTAGCCCAGATCGGCCGCGGCGCGGACGCCGGCGTCGATGCACATATGGCTCATGGCGCCCACCACCACCAGCGATTCGATACCGCGCTCGTCCAGCAGCTGCTTGAGAGAGGTCTCGCGAAAGGCATTGGGATAGTGCTTCACCACCACCGGTTCGCCGGCGCGGGGCACGACGGCGGCCTGGATCTCGACGCCATCGCTGCCGGGCACGAAGATCGGCGCCTCGGCGCTCAGCGACAGATGCTGCACATGGATCACCGGCACGCCCTGGTCGCGGGCGTGGGCGATGATCCGCGCGGCATTGGCGACCGCGGCCTCGATGCCGCTGAGGGGCAGTTTGCCGCGGGGGAGGTACTCGTTCTGCAGATCGATGACGACGACGGCGTGCTTGCTCATGTCCAGCCTCTCGGAAGATGCTTCAGGTTTTGGGTCCGGCCATGATTGGCCAACCGCGCCCGCCGGCGAAGGGGCGTGACCGACAACTTCAGGGGCGCCAGCGACACATGCACGATCAACCACCGATCGAACTCGGCCTGCTGCTCTATCCCGGCGTGCAACAGGCGACGGTCCATGGCCTCACCGATCTGTTCGAGATCGCCGGGCGCCTCACCGGGACCGCGGAGGATGCCGAGCGCCCGCGGTTGCGCGTCAGCCACTGGCGGCTGGAGGAGGGCGAGACGCTGCCCAGGCGGGTCTACGACTCCCTGCCCGGGACAGGCGGCGCGCCCCAGGTACTGATCCTGCCGCCCAGTCTGGCCGAGCCGATTTCCCCGGCCGCCGCCGCGCCCTATGGTGACTGGTTGCGCTTGCAGCATGGCGAGGGCGTGCGCCTGGCCTCGATCTGTGCCGGTGCCTTCCTGCTGGCGGAAACCGGTCTGCTCGATGGCCGTACCGCCACCACCCACTGGCTGCATGTCGAGCGCTTCGCCACCCGTTTCCCCCGCGTGAGTCTGGACGCCGACCAGTTGCTCATCGACGGCGAGGACCTGGTCACCGCCGGCGGCCTCATGGCCTGGACCGATCTCGGTCTGCGCCTGGTCGACCGCTACCTGGGCGCCAGGCGGATGCTCGACACCGCGCGGACCCTGGTCATCGACCCGCCTGGCCGACAGCAGCGCTACTACAGCGCCTTTTCGCCGCGCCTGAACCACGGCGACAGCGCCATCCTCGCCGTACAGGAATGGCTGCAGGCGACCGGCGCCCAGGACCTCGCCCTGGACACCCTGGCCCAACGCGCCGGACTGGAACCTCGTACCTTTCTGCGCCGCTTTCGCCAGGCCACCGGCATGACCACCACCGCCTACGGCCAGCAACTGCGCGTCGGCCGTGCCCGCGAGTTGCTGCAGGCCAGCCGCCTGCCGCTCGAACGGGTCGCCTGGGAGGTCGGCTACAGCGATCCAGGCGCCTTCCGCAAGGTCTTTACCCGGGTCGTGGGGCTGAGCCCGGGGGATTACCGGCGGCGGTTTGGCGGATTGGCGGGAAGCGGACGCTGAGGGCGAGGGCGGGGCCAGCCGACCGCCACCCCGGCGGTCCCACGGGCAGTATTCGGACGGCCAAGGACCCGCTGAGCGCAGCTCGTCCAGAAAGCCGTAGCTGTGATCGGAAAGGCCCGCCCGCAGGAATCCGTTGTCGCCAAGCGCAACGGTAGAATCGGCCGGTACCGATCCTTTTGGGGCAGCTGCCGAGAGCGGTAGGGCAGGCCCGGTCTCAGGTGTTCACCCTGTATCTACCGACGGATGCCCGGTGCGCGGAACGGGCGATTCGTCTCCCTGTTTGAACTGAGCCCTGATCCATTCCTCCACAGAAAGAGTACAGATGACGGTGCCTCCAGCTTCCGCGAGGCATCGATCCGAGCGCCGCGCGCTCAGAGATGACAAGCCCCATGCAGGTAACAATGAGTCAAGATCCAAACTTTCAGCTGCTGTTCGAAGCGCTGCCTCACCTGGTCCTGGTACTGACGCCTGGTCCCGATTTCGTCATGGTGGCGGCCAACGAAGGGCGGCTTCGCGGCACCAATACCCGACGGGAGGACTGCATAGGCCGCTCGATTTTCGAGGTGTTCGCCCGCAACCCGGACGGGCAGTCGGAGTTCGGCGCCGGTGTGCTGCGGGCCTCGCTGGAGCGGGTGGTGCAGACCGGCAGACCGGATCGCATGGCGATCACCAAGTACGACATTCCCCGGCCAGCCAGCGAGGGGGGTGGTTTCGAGGTCCGTTACTGGAGCCCGCTGAATGTCCCGGTGCTGGATGACCGGGGCGAGGTTCGCTACATCATCCACCAGACCGAAGACGTCACTGACCAGGTGCTGGCCGAGCAACATTCCAGCACCCATCTGAAGCTTGCCGACGAACGCTTTCGCGCTGCCCTTCTGGCCTCCGAGGCAGGCATTTTCGACTGGTACATCGATGAACACAGCTTCTATTGCGATAGTGCCTTGCAGCAGCTGTTCGGCTTGCCGGACGTCCTGACCTCGGAACCCGTCGAGCGCTTCCTCGACCATGTGCATGTCGCTGACCGGGGCATCGTCAGAACGGCGCTGGCGGAATGCGTCCATGGCAAGGATTTCGTCGTGGAGTTTCGCCTGAAGCGCGACGCAGGCAGACAGTGGCTCCTGAGCAAGGGCAAGGTCTTCCGGGATGCCGCCGGCAACCCGTCCTACGTCACCGGCACCTGCGCGGACATCACCGCGCGCAAGCAGGCGGAAAAGGCCTTGTCCGACCTCAATGAAACGCTCGAGGCGCGGGTCGCGGCCGAGGTGGCGGAGCGTTCCCGCGTGGAAGACACCCTGCACCAGGCGCAGAAGATGGAGGCCGTGGGTCAGCTCACCGGGGGTATCGCCCATGATTTCAACAATCTGCTCACCGGGGTCATCGGCAGTCTGGAGCTGATGCAGCGGCGTCGGCGCAGCGGTGACGAGACGAATGACGAGCGCTACATCACGGCGGCGGTCACCTCGGCGCAACGCGCGGCGGCCCTTACCCAGCGGCTGCTGGCCTTTTCCCGCCGCCAGACCCTCGATCTGAAACCCCTGGAGGTCAATCCCCTGGTGGCGTCCCTGGAGGACCTGCTGCACCGCACCACCCGGGAAGACATCACCATCACCACGCACCTGGCCGCGGGCCTGGCCCTGGTGCGGATGGACGCCAACCAGCTGGAAAGCGCCGTGATCAACCTGGCCATCAACGCCCGCGATGCCATGCCGGATGGCGGCACCATCACCATCACCACTGCAGCCGTGCATCTCTCGCCGGAAGAGGGTGCCGCGATGGATCTCGCTGAGGGTGATTACGTGACGCTCACCGTGGCCGATACCGGGGTGGGAATGACGCCCGAAGTGCTGGCCAAGGTGTTCGAGCCCTTCTATACGACCAAACCGATCGGTCAGGGGACGGGCCTGGGGCTGTCCATGGTGTACGGCTACATGCGTCAGGCCAACGGCGGGGTCCGCATCCTGTCCCAGCCGGGGAAGGGCACCCAGGTGCAACTGTACATGCCGTGCCTGGGCGGTGACCTGGACATCCTGCCCAGCGAAGAAAGCCGCAGCGCACCCCTTGGCGTCGGCGAGGTGGTGCTGGTCGTCGAGGATGAGGCCGTGGTGCGGTCGCTGATCGTGGAAGTGCTGGGCGAACTCGGCTATCAGACCCTCGAAGCCGGGAATGCCCAGGAAGCCATGCCGTTCCTGGAAAATCCCCAGCGCATTGATCTGATGATCTCCGACGTGGGCCTGCCCGGCATGAATGGCCGCCAGCTGGCCGATCTGGCCCAGGCCAACCGCCCGGAGCTCAAGGTGCTGCTGGCGACCGGCTATGCGGAAGGCTCGAACGTGGAGGGTTATCTCGCTGCCAACATGCAGATCATCACCAAGCCCTTCGCCATCGATGCGCTGGCGAACAAGATCAGCGAGATGTTGAATCCGGGGGGTTGAGGAGCGCCCGGGGACGGGCTTGCGCGACTGCCCGCGTTCGGCCATCCGGGCTGTTCCCTGGGCAACAGTTGTCCGGGGAACTGTTCGGTCTGGGACTTCCAGGCGGCGAGGTTTTCACTTAAGTCACTGATATAGCGAGATTTTCGCGCTGGCACGGCATGTGCTCCAGCTCAGGGGTCACTTCCAAGGGAGTCCCTGCATGGCCGTCGCCCCCTCGCTCACTGCCGTTCCCCACGCCTTACCCGAACGTCCCGCCACCGTGTTGCGCGACGCCACCGAGGCCCTCGATGCCGCGGCGGCGCTGGCGGAGGATTTCGCCCGCGAAGCGCTCAGTCGCGATCAGGAGCGGCGCCTGCCCTGGGCCGAGATCGAGCGTTTCTCGGCCAGTGGTCTCTGGGCCATCACCGTGCCGCGGTCGTTCGGCGGCGCCGGGGTGGGCTTCGGCACCGTGGCGGAAGTCATCGCTCGGATCTCCGCGGCAGACCCCTCCCTGGGCCAACTGCCGCAGAATCACCTGGGCGTGGTCAACAACCTGCTGCTGACCGGCAGCCCGGACCAGCAGCGTCACTACCTCGGCCTGGTGCTCCAGGGCTATCGCTTCGGCAATGCCTTCTCCGAGGCGCGCAGCAAGACCGTTACCCAGTTCGAGACGCGCATCCGCTTTACCGGGGACACCGCCTGGATCGATGGCGAGAAGGCCTATTGCACCGGCGCGCTGTTCGCCCATGTGGTCCCCACGGTGGCGCTGGACGAGGAGGGTCTGGCTCATCTCGCCCTGGTCCCGCGCGATGCCGGTGGCCTGACGGTGATCGATGACTGGGACGGCTTCGGCCAGCGCACCACCGCCAGTGGCCGGGTGCAACTCAAGGGCGTCAGTGTCCGGCGCAGCGCGGTGCTGCCGGCCTGGAAGGCCTTCGAACGGCCGACGGCGGACGGCCCGGTGTCCCAGATCATCCAGGCGGCGGTGGACGTCGGCATCGCCCGCGGCGCCTTTGCCGCCACCCTGGCGGCTGCCCGGGTGGCGCGGCCCTGGACCGACAGCGGACTCGAGCACGGCTGGCAGGATCCGCTGAGCCAGGCGCTGATCGGCGACCTGAGCTGGCGGCTGGCCGCCGCCGAGGCCTTGCTGGAAGACGCCGGCGCCGCCGTCGACCGGGCTCTGGCGGCGCCCTCCGCGGCCAGCGTCGCCGAGGCCTCGGTGGTGGTGGGGCAGGCCAAGATCGCCTCCACCGAGATCGCCCTGGCCGCCGCCAATCGCCTCTGCGAGCTGGGCGGCACCCGCAGCGTCTCGGCGCGCTTCGGCCATGACCGCCACTGGCGCAATGCCCGCACCCATACCCTGCACGATCCGGTGCGCTGGAAGTACCACCTGATCGGCAACCACCTGCTCAACGGCGTCGAGCCGCCCCGTCACGCCTGGAACTGATGCCATGACCGATCTCGCCCCTGCCATCCAAGCCGAACTCGCCTTCGCCGACCAGGTACTCGCTGACCTGCGCGAGGCGCTGCCCCTGGACGCCCGTGCCCGCGATCCGCTGGTGATCGCCACGGTGGGTGACCTCCAGGTGCGCCTGGCCGCCGCTCGCGCCCTGCAGCGACCGCACCGCAGCGAAGACGCCCCGGTACGCCAGATCCAGGCGCGCCTGGCTGCCGACCATGCCCGCCAGCTTGCGGCCGAACTCAAGCGCGAATGGCTGACGGACGCCCCGGCGCCCCGTCAGCCCGGGCCGAGCGTTCGCGACCTCCGGCGCCTGCTGGGCGAGCACCACCTGACGATCACCGACTAGAAAAGGACTGCCATGTCACTGCGTACACTGCTTCGTTCCCTCCTGCTAATGCCGCTGCTGGCCACGACCGCGCTGGCGGCTGCCGACGAGATCCCGTCGCTGGCCGGCAAGCGCATCGCCATCAGCATGACCGGCACCAGTCACTACTTCGATCTCAAGGCCTTCCAGGCCCAGGTGGAAGAGGTCAAGCGGCTGGGCGGCACGCCCATCACCCTGGACGCCGGTCGCAACGACAAGAATCTGGTGACCCAGCTGCAGACCCTGGTGACCCAGAAGCCGGACGCGGTGATCCAGACCCTGGGCACCCTGAGCGTGATAGACCCCTGGCTGCGCCGCATCCAGGCGGCCGGCATCCCGCTGTTCACCATCGATGCGCCCTCCCAGTACAGCCTCAACAACACCACCTCGGACAACGCCGCCGCTGGGCGGGAGCTGGCCGAGCAACTGGCAAAGGACACCGGCGCCAAGGGTGACATCCTGGTGTTCAACGGCTTCCAGGGCGTGCCGGTTTGCGCTATCCGCTACGCCGAATTGCGCAAGGTACTCGACGCCCATCCGGGACTGAAGATCATCCAGCCCGAGTTGCGCGACGTGATTCCCAACACCGTGCAGGACGCCCGTGGCCAGATCGCGGCGCTACTCAACAAGTATCCCAAGGGGCAGATCGCCGCCATCTGGTCGGCCTGGGACATTCCCCAGCTCGGCGCCAGCCAGGCGCTGATCGAAGCGGGCCGCACCGAGATCAAGACCTATGGCGTCGACGGCACGCCCGAGGTGCTGGAGTTGCTCAAGCGCGGCGACAGTCCGGTCGGCGCGGTGGTCGCCCAGCAACCGGCGCTGATGGGCCGGACCGCGGTGCAGAACGTTGCCCGCTATCTGGCCGGTGCGCGCGACCTGCCTAGGGAGACCCATGTGGCGACCCTGCTCACCACCCCTGGCAACCTGAGTCAGGTCGCGGCGCTGCGAGGTGATCCATGAGCAGGGCGATCCTCGAACTGCAGGGTATCTCCCGGCGTTATGGCGCCACCCGGGCGCTGGACGGTGTGGACCTGACCCTGAGGGCCGGCGAGATCCACGGCCTGATCGGCGAGAACGGTGCCGGCAAGTCCACCCTGATCAAGGTGCTCGGCGGCCTGGTGACGCCCGACACCGGGGCGCTGCGCCTGCATGGCGAAGTCCTGACGGGCGTCGGGCCGCGCGAGTTGGCCCGCCGTGGCATCGCCATCATCCACCAGGAGCGGCTGCTGCCGCCCAACTTCACCCTGGCCGAGGCGCTGTTCTTTGGGCAGGAGCGGCGCCTCGGCCCGCTGCTGGATCGCCGTGGGCAGGAACGGGCGGCGGAGCGGTTGCTGGCCGAGCGTTTCGGCCTGGACTGCCGCGCGCGAACCCGGGTGGCGGACCTGAGCAGCGCCGAACAGCAACTGCTGCAGATCAGTCGGGCGCTGCTCGGCACGCCGGAGGTGCTGGTGCTCGACGAACCCACGGTGGCCCTGGCCCATGGCGAGGTGGAGCGCCTGCTGACCCTGCTGCGCCAGTTGCGCGACCAGGGGCTGGCCCTGCTCTATGTGTCCCATTACCTGCAGGAGGTCGAGCGCCTTTGCGATCGCGCCACGGTATTGCGTGGCGGCCGGGTGGTGGCCGAGGTGACGCCCAGCGTGACGCCGGCAGCGGCCATGGCGCGGTTGATGATCAACAGGGACCTGGGCGAGGCCTATCCCAAGGCCCGGACCGCGCCAGGCGAGGTGCTGCTGGAGACCCGCAGGCTGGGCCGTCCGGGGGCCTTCGCCGAGGTCGACGTGCAGGTGCGCCGTGGCGAGGTGGTCGGAATCGCCGGCCTGGTGGGCTCAGGTGCCAAGGAGCTGCTCAAGACGCTGTTCGGTCTGTTGCCGGTAGCCGAGGGCGAGTTGCTGCTGGACGGTCGCCCGCACCGCTTCGCCAGTCCCCGCGCGGCGGTGCGAGCAGGACTGGCGTTGTTGCCGGAGAATCGCCGCCAGCAGGGCGTGGCACTTGATCTCACCGTGACCGAGAATCTAACGCTGGCCGCCCTGGAACGTTTCAGCTGGTTCGGTCTCCGCCGGCCAGGCGCCGAACGCCAGGCGGCGCTACGGCTACGCGAGGCGCTGGACATCCGTACCCCGGATCTGGAGACGCCGGTGCGTCATCTCAGCGGCGGCAACCAGCAGAAGGTCGCCCTGGGCAAATGGCTGGCCCGGGACGCGCGGCTCTATCTGCTCGACGAACCCAGCGTGGGCATCGATCTCGCCGCCCGCGCCGAACTCTATCGCCAGGTCGCCCGGCTGGTGGAGCAGGGCGCCGGCGTCCTGATCCTGTCAGTGGATCTGCCCGAATTGCTCAATCTCTGCGACCGCATCCATGTGATGCATCGCGGGCGCTTGCTGCCGGCACGCCCGGCGGCCGAGTTGACGGCGGAGGAGCTTCTGGCCGCCGCCACCGGCGCCCGTGAGTGGCCCGCCAGACAGCAGCGGAGGGCGGATCTTGGCCTCGCCTCCTGATCGGTTGTCGATCCCGGTCCCGACCTGGCGCCCGGACCTCTGGCGCCATGGCGCGCTGCTGGCCTTCGCGGTGATCGCGGCCCTGTTCGCCTGGCGCGCGCCAGGCTTTCTCGGGTCAGGCAATCTGGCCAACATCCTGGCCCAGGCCGCCATTCCCGGCATTCTTGCCCTCGGCCTGACCCTGGTGATCGTCGGCGGCGGAGGCAACGTGCTCGCCGGTGGCCTGGACCTCTCGTTGGCGGCCAATCTCGGACTCTGCGCGGCGCTGCACGCGACCCTGGTCAACGCCGGCTACGGCGCGCCGCTGGCCATCGGCCTGACCCTGGTCTGCGGGTTGCTGGTCGGAGCGCTCAACGGCCTGACGGTGACCCTGCTGGGCCTGCCGCCGCTGCTGGCCACCCTGGCCAGTCTCAACGTGGTAGCCGGTCTGGAACTGGTGCTGAGCGAGAATACCGTGCTGCCGGCCAGTGCGCGCTGGCTGGATCTACTGGGCCTCGGCAGCTGGCTGGGCATACCGGCCGCGGGTTGGGTGCTGCTGCTGACCGCTCTGGTGCTGGCGGTGCTCCTGCAGCGCACCCCCTATGGGCTGCGCCTGGCGGCGGTGGGCGACCATCCCGAGGCGGCCCGCGCGGCGGGTCTACCGGTGCGCGGGCTGGTGTTTTCCAGCTATCTGCTGGCCGGCGGCTGCGCGGGCCTGGCGGCGCTGCTGTCGGTCGCCTGGTTCAGCGGCAGTACCCCGGGTTCGGGCGAGTTGCTGCTGCCGGTGGTGGCCATCGCCTTTCTCGGCACGGTGTTCTCCTGGCGCTCGCAACCCAGCGTCGGCGGCACCCTGCTGGCGGCCCTGCTGGTGGGGATGCTCGGCAATGGCTTTCAGTTGCTCGGGGTGAGCAGCTTCCTGGTCAATGGCGTCCAGGGCACGCTGATCCTGCTGGTGGTGGCCGCGGCCAGCCTGCGCCAGGAGGGCCATCGATGAACGCGACCCTTGCCCTCGGCCGGTCCGGTCTGCGCCTGGCATTGCCGTTGCTGTTCCTGGCGCTGGTGGTGGTCTTCGCCCTGGCCGCGCCCGGCTTTCTCAGCCAGGGCAACCTGCTCAGCCTGTTGCTGAACAATGGCCTGGTCCCCGCGCTGGTGGCCCTGGGATTGACCTACGCCATCGCCGCGGGCGGCATCGATCTTTCGGTGGGGATCGCCCTGGATCTGGCAGCCTTCGGTTGCATCGCCCTGCTCAACGCCGGTTGGCCGCTCGCCGTGGCGCTCGCCGGTGGGGTGGGGCTGAGCTTGCTGGTGGGGCTGGCCAACGCCCTGCTGGTGGCCGGCGTGGGGCTGTCGCCGTTCCTGGCCAGCCTGGGCGTGCTGTTCATCGGTACCAGCCTGCAACAGCTGCTGTCCGAGGGCGGCCTGCCGCTCTACCTCAAACCCGAATTCCGACCCCCTGCGAGCAGCTGGCTGGGCGCACCGGCGGCGGTCTGGGCGGTGGCGCTGCTGGCACTGCTCTACGGGGTGGTACTGGCGCGCGGACGCCTGGGCCGCGCGCTGCTGGCCCTGGGCAGCCAGCCGCTGGTGGCGCGTCATTCGGGGTTGGCGCTGCGCCGCCTGGCGCTCTGGACCTGCCTGGCCACGGCGCTGGCGGCGGCGGTCGCCGGCATCCTGCTGGCGCTGCGCATCGATGCCTATGTGCCGCTCTCGGGCAATGCCTACCTCATCAACGGCATCGGCGCCGTCTTCATCGGCGCCAGCCTCAATCGCCACGGCCGGCCCAACGTCCCCGGCAGTCTGCTGGGTGTACTGCTGTTGGCGGTGGCCGCCAACGGCCTGCTGCTGGTGGGCTGGAATTTCTACTGGCAGCAGGTGGCCACCGGGCTGCTGATCCTGCTGGTGCTGACCCTCAACCAATTGGCGCGGCGCCGCGACGCGTCGCGCTAGGAGTCCCCATGTCCCGCGAAATCCGCCTCAATGCCTTCGACATGAATTGCGTCGCCCACCAGTCGCCCGGACTGTGGCGCCATCCGCGCGACCGCTCCTGGGAGTACAAGGACCTCGAATACTGGACGGAGCTGGCGCAACTGCTCGAACGCGGGCTGTTCGACGGCCTGTTCATCGCCGATGTGCTCGGCCTCTACGACGTCTATGGCGGCGGCCCGGCGGCGACCCTGCGCGAGGCCACCCAGGTGCCGGTCAACGATCCCCTGGCGCTGATCACCCCCATGGCGGCGGTGACCCGTCACCTGGGTTTCGGCCTCACCGCCTCCCTGAGCTTCGAGCATCCCTATCCCTTCGCCCGGCGGCTTTCCACCCTGGATCACCTGACCCGGGGGCGCATCGGCTGGAACATCGTCACCTCCTATCTGGAAAGCGGCGCGCGCAACCTCGGCCAGTCCGCGCAGGCCGATCACGATGCCCGCTACGACTACGCCGAGGAATACCTGCAGGTGGTCTACAAGCTGCTGGAAGGCAGCTGGGAAGAGGGCGCGGTGCTGCGCGACCGCGCCTCCGGCCGCTTCACCGATCCGGCCAAGGTGCATCCCATCGGCCACCACGGGCGGCACTTCCAGGTGCCCGGCTATCACCTCTGCGAACCCTCGCCGCAGCGCACGCCCGTGCTCTACCAGGCCGGCGCCAGCAGCCGTGGCCGGCAATTCGCCGCCGAGCACGCCGAATGCGTCTTCGTCGCCGCCCCGTCCAAGACGGTGCTGAAGAAAACCGTGGCCGATATCCGCCGCCGGGCTGCCGAGGCCGGTCGCGATCCGCGCCAGGTGCTGATCTTCAACCTGCAGACGGTCATCGTCGGCGAAACCGATGCCCAGGCGCGGGCCAAGTGGCAGGACTACAAGGGCTACGTGAGCTACGAAGGCGCCCTGACCCTGATCTCCGGCTGGACCGGTATCGACTTCGCCGCCTACCGCCCGGACCAGGTCCTCAAGCACCTGCACACCAATGCCATCCAGTCCGCCGTGGAGGCCTTTTCCACCGCCGATCCCGGCAAGCAATGGACGGTGCAGGAACTGGCCGACTGGGTCGGCATCGGCGGCTTCGGGCCGCTGTTGGTAGGCAGTCCGGCGACGGTGGCGGACGAGTTGCAGAGCTGGGTTGAGGAGACCGACGTGGATGGTTTCAACCTGGCCTATGCCGTGACCCACGAGACCTTCGCCGACGTGGTGGACTTGCTGGTTCCGGAGCTACAGCGGCGCGGGGTCTACAAGCGCGCCTATCAGCCGGGCACGCTACGCGAGAAGCTCGGCAGCGCCGGCCCGCGGCTGCCGGCGGAGCACCCGGCCGCCGGCTATCGCGACCTGGCGCGGCAGCGGGAGGAAAGCGCGATACGGGTGCCGGCCTAGTCCGGACTCCCCGCACTCATTTGGCGAAGATGACCTTTTTCCATTGCCTGTTGGCTCCTTGCCCTTGAATGGATCGTGAAGGCTAACCCTTATCCGGAGATCGATGGTCTTTGCATCAAGAAACGCTGTCGCTCTGGTAGCCATGCGCAGATATAGGCAACGTAATCACGCAACGCCGAGTGCTAGCACCTAGGCTGCTGGTCCTGCCCCTTCATGTCGTCAAAGAGCTTAAGATTTAGGTAGAAGTACAGGTGTCAAGCCAAAACGTCTTCCTCGACTATGTCTAGGGATGCTTCAGCTTCGATCTGGTGACGAGTCCATTCCGCAGCCACCACCGGATTCTCTCGAATTTGATCTTCGATGCGTAGCGTTTCACGGAACTCGCGCGCGAGTGCGTTCATAGTCCAGTGAGGTTCGACGCCAAGCGTCTCGAGTTCCTGGCGTATCTCGGCCAACGCCAGGCGGAAGAACTCTTTGCGCGGATTCACCTTGTTGATTTGCTGGCGTAGGAAATGCCTGTGCAATTTTTTTTCCAGCCCCGGTGCGTCGTCGCTGAAAATCATGGCGTGGACGTCAAATTCGAAGGGCACGCTGGCATCACCCAACTCACGGATTCGGTCAAGCGGTTCCAGGCGCCGCGTCATCCCAATTTTGAAAACTTCCTCACCAAAAGAGCCGATGTTGGAAATGACGTATACGTGACCTGCCCGGGTCTGTTGCGCCATTGAAAGAGCACGTTGGTTCTTTTCTTCTGCGGTCTTTAACTGCTCTTGTAGCGCTGCTAGGCGTGCCTCGAAGTCTGCACGCTGGGCCTCGTTGGCCGCCGCAACCTGCTGCTGTGCTTTTTCCATAGCCTTGCGCAGGGTGCTCTCTTCTTTGGCCGCTTCTTTTAAGGCGCGTTCGTATTCACGGCGTGCCTTCTCTTCTTCTCGGATTTGCTCACGTAGCTGGCGTTGCTCTTCGCGCTCACGTTCTTTCAAGACATGCGCGGTTACCGCCCACTTTAGTTCGTTAAGGCGAGCTGCATGGTACTCCACCGTAATTCGCGCGTTACGGAACGGCGAGCCATTGAGATTGACGAGCGCGAAGGCATCGCGGATTTCCTGCTCAAGCTTGCCGTGATTATCCGTCTTGGTCCGTGACAGGATTGAATCGACCTTGCCGTTGTAGGCATCGGTGACGAATCGAATGGCAATCTGGCGACGGTTGGCCTCGGCATAGTCGCAGGTTGCGGACCGACCGAGCTTTACCAGAAGGCGAGAGGATTCTCGCGCCTGTTTGAGTTCTTTTCCGGCTTCAGTGAAGCCAAATTCTTCGGCCAAATCATCAAGAAGATTATAGGTCGGTACGATGTATTCATCGCCATACCCTTCGATAAGGTTTTTCATCGCCTGAGCGGCGTCCGTCAATTCTTTAGCCTTACCCATTGCGGCATAGGCATCACCCGCGATCTTATGCGCCTGAACGTTTGCCATAACCACGATTCGATCGGCTTCGCCTGTCGCGGATTGAAGCTTGGTCTCTGCCTTTTCAAGGTGAAGCCGGGCGCTTGCTAGCAGGTTATCCCGTTGCCCCTTGGCATCGATAAGCAGGCGCTCGGCTTCTGCTTCTGCATCCTTGACAGGTTGGAAGCGCTGCATTTCATTTAGCGTGGTCTCCAATTCGGCCCGTAGCTGTGCCTCCTGGCGCTCGAGCTCCTCAATCTCCTTATGACGTGCCGAGAGGCTAAGCAGTAGTTCGGCGATACGGCCCTTAGCCTTGGTGTGCTTGATCAGCAATACGAAGGCTGCCACCAGAGCGGTGATCAACAAAAATTCCATCTAGGCTTCCTTTCCCTGTAGTGATGTCAGGCAAGGATACACCGGTATGATGGTTTTGGGTGGTCCGAAAGCGCCGATTGGCTAGAACATGTAGAGAGGATAGGCGGTATTGATATCTTTTGTGTTTAATGAGGGTTTATGTCTGGAGGATCTAGTATGTGTGAGGTTTATAGTGTCCTCATTTTAAGAGGTTGCAGTAATTTTAGATTAAATTTTGTGTTTGGTTGTCGGATCGATAGTGCTGCTAGGATATCTAGGCGTGCTAGGGTGCCATATAGTAATGATGCGAAATGTCAGTTTATTTGAATGGAGGCTGGCGTTCAATGTGGCGCATGATGGGGCGCTGTAGATGAAATATGCCTGTTTTGAATTAGGCAAAAGCTTATTGGATGTCAAGTGGCATTCGGTCTGTCCGTTGCTATTACTTTAACGCTATTGCTATAAACACTAATGCAGCCTCGCTCGAGTCTGACAAGCCCCTAGACTAACGGCTCGGCGATGCGCTCCAGCAATTCCGGTCCATCGTTCTTCACGCTGCCCACGGCCTTGCCCACCGGGTACCAGTCGAAGGCGTCCACCGGCGTACCCTCGACCTCGCCGATCTCGCTGGCGCGTTCCATGGGCAGCTCGGGGTCCAGCCATTCGCGCGCCACGGCGGGTGGCAGGACCAGCGGGCGGCGGTCGTGGATGTCGACCATGCCGGCGTCGGAGGCAGCCGTGATGATGACGAAGCCGTCATCGTCCTGAGGTGCCTGGTCGGCCGGGCGGAAGTGGCCGATGGCGGCAAAGAACAGCGGTTCGCCGGATTTCAGCCTGATGAAGTAGGGCTGCTTGAGCTTGGGATCGGCGGAATCCTTCTTCCATTCGTACCAGCCATCGGCGATGACCAAGGCGCGGCCTCTTTGCCAGAGGCCGCGAAACATTCGGCTGGTGGCCGCCGTCTCCACGCGCGCGTTGATCACCGGCGGCCGCTTGGCCTGGCGCGCCCAGGCGGGCTGGTAGCCCCAGCGCACCGGATCCAGGTGCAGGCCATCGGCCTGCTGGTGGAGCAGCTGAACCCGGGTGCCGGGCGCCACGTTGTAGCGACCCAGGGCGCGGGGCTCCAGGCCGGTGCGGACGTCCGCGGGCTGGGCGCCCAGGGCGTCCAGGTAGTCGAGGGCATAGCGGTACTGGGCGAAACGGCCACACATGGGATGCTCCTGGGCGAGGGAGACACAGGCTGAAGCGCCGCGCGTCCCTACTTTGGACCGCGCCCCACGCGCGAAGTACCTGGCGCTCAGGCCTTGGGCGCCGCCGTCTCGCGTCCGGCCAGACCACGGTCGTGCAGCACCATCCCCGCGACCAGGGCTGCGACGAAGCCATAGATCTTCGCGATACCCAGCCCCAGCGCCGCCAGCGCCGGGCCCGGGCAGAGGCCTGCCAGACCCCAGCCCAGGCCGAAGAGCGCTGCGCCCAGTAGCAGGCGGCGGTCGATGGGTGCCATTAGCGGCAGCTGGAATCGGGTGTCAAGCAGAGGGCGGCTGAGTCGACGCTGCAGCTGAACGGCGGGCAGGGCAACCAGCAGGGCGCCGCCCAGGACGAGCAGCAGGCTGGGGTCCCAGTGGCCGCTGGCGAGGTCGAGAAAACCCAGTACGCGGGCGGGATCGAGCATCCCCGAGAGGGCCAGGCTACTGCCGAAGAGCAGACCGGCCAGCAGCGTGATGACCAGCCGCCAGAGCATCATCGTAGCAACCCACCCAGGGTGGCGGTCGCCAGTCCAAGGAGCAGGAAGACGGCGGTCGCGGCCAGCGAGCGGCGCGACCCTCGGGCCACGCCGAGGATGCCATGACCCGAGGTGCAGCCCGAGCCCAGCCGGGTGCCGAAGCCCACCAGCAGCCCGGCCAGCAGCACTGTCGGCCAGGTCGCGTTCACGGTCGGCTGGGGGAGGTCGTGCAGACCGCGCACCAGCAGCGGACCCAGAACCAGGCCCAGCACGAAGACCAGACCGGTGCCGACCTGCTGGCCGCCCAGCAACCGACCAAAGATGCCGCTGATGCCGGCGATCCGGCCGTTGACCAGCAACAGCAGGCTGACCGCCACACCCAGCAGCAGTCCGCCCGCCAGGGCAGGGAGATAGGCGGCGAGGGTCATGCTGGCGTGTCCTGCGCCTGGCAGAAGATCTGGTAGAGCGCCTGCAGCAGCTGGGTGGCCTTGTCTTCGGTGAGGCGGTAGAAGATCTGCTTGGCCTCGCGGCGGGTGGTGACCAGGCCGGCTTCGCGCAGCACCCCGAGCTGCTGGGAAAGGGTGGGCTGGTGGATGTCCAGGCGGGCTTCCAGTTCGCCGACCGCGTACTCGCCTTCGGCGAGGGCGCAGGCCAGCAGCAGGCGAACCGGATGCGCCAGGGTCTTGAGCAGGGCGGCCACCTCCCGGGCGCGGACCTGCATATCCTGGGCAGAGAGGGCCGCGCCGGGGGAGGGTTGGGCAGGAAGAG
>NZ_QBIZ02000031.1:0-40581 GCF_003057735.2 Pseudomonas sp. RIT411 | reverse complement strand
GGCTACGCCGATTTCCACGGCCATCAGACCTGGTACCGGGTCACCGGTGAGCTGGCCAGCGGGCGGTTGCCGCTGGTGGTGGCCCATGGCGGTCCCGGTTGCACCCATGACTATGTGGACAGCTTCAAGGACCTGGCCGAGCGCGGCTGGCCGGTGGTGCATTACGACCAGCTGGGCAACGGCCGCTCCACCCACCTGCGCGGGATCGATCCGGGTTTCTGGACGGTGGCGCTGTTTCTCGACGAACTGGACAACCTGCTGCGCCACCTGGGTATCCGCCAGTACGTGCTGCTCGGCCAATCCTGGGGCGGGATGCTGGCCGCCGAGCACGGGGTGCGCCAGCCTGAAGGACTGCGGGGGCTGGTCATCGCCAATTCGCCGGCGTCCATGGCGCTCTGGCGCGAGGCCGCGGCCGGGCTGCGGACCGAGTTGCCGGCCGAGGTGCAGGCCACCCTGGAGCGCCACGAGGCCGCCGGCACCACCGATTCGCCCGAGTACCGCGCTGCCAGTGAGGTCTTCTATGCCCGTCATGTCTGCCGCGTGCAGCCCATGCCGGCCGAGGTGGCGCGGACCTTCGCCGCCATCGACGCCGATCCCACCGTCTATCACGCCATGAACGGCCCCACCGAATTCCATGTGATCGGCAGTCTCAGGGACTGGAGCGTGATCGAGCGGCTCGAGCGGATCCAGGTGCCGACCCTGCTGATCTCCGGGCGTCACGACGAGGCCACCCCGGCCTGCGTGGAGCCCTTCGATAGACTCATCCCGGATGCCCGCTGGCGCATCTTCGAGCATTCCAGCCACATGCCCCACGTGGAAGAACGCGAAGCCTGCATGGCCACGGTGGCGGTCTTTCTCGCCGAGCTGGAACGCCGCTAGGCGTCCGCATCCAGGGCGGCGGCGATCTCGTCGATGCGGGTCTGGCGGTCGTCGGCCTGCAGGCGCGGGCGCGGATTGAGCGCAGACCATTCCGGATGGGCCCGGGCCACCTGCACGGCGGCGGGCAGCTTGCCCTCGCGCCAGCGCTGCTCGTCGGGGGCGGCCACCTCGATGGCGCCCTGGGCGGCATGGCCGCGGGTTTCCAGCGCCGCCAGCAATTGTCGCTGCCGGACGGCCAGCAGCCGCAGCACGGCATCGTCGATGGACAGTTCCCGTCCGCCGCGCAGCTTGCCGAACAGCCGCCGACCATAGTGGCCGCCGGTCTGCGCCAGGCCGCCGGCCAGGGCGCCCAGCACCGTGGCGGCGCCCAGGGTCAGGCCGCCGGCGAGCAGGTCCAGGCCGACCCCGGCCGCGGCGCCAGCCGCCACGCCGCCGCCCAGGCGGATGCCCAGCAGGCGCAGGGTTTCCGGATTGAAGAGATCGTCGCCCCAGCGCCCGTCGAGCAGCGGCAGGTCGCTGGCGTGGGCATCGCCCGGGCGAAAGCCGAACAGCCGCAGCAGGTCTTCCACGCAGCGCTGTTCGCGGGTGCGCAGGGCGTCGCGCAACTCGGCGGTCGCGGTATTCACCTCGGCTTCGCCAGGCGCCACGCTGCGCCGCGCGGCGGCGGCGTCCACCAGCAGTTCGGCGATCAACCGCACCCCCTGCTGATGGCGGCGGCGGGCCTGCTCGGCGTGATCGGCGATCAGTCGTTGCAGCGCCGGGCGGCCGCTTTCCAGCAGCGTTGCCAGGCTTTCGTAGAGGCGCGCCTCGCCGTCCGCCGGCGGGGCGACGCTGTCGAAGCGCACCAGGGCGTGCAGGCCGAGGCGGGCCAGGGTGGCGCGCCAATCGTCGGCGCGGTGGCCGTCGGCGGCGACGAAGTTGAGCACCGGCACCAGCGGACGACCGCAACCGGCCAGCACCGCCAGTTCGTCGCGGTACTTGGCCAGCACCGGCTCACGGGCGTCGATCACATAGAGACCGGCATCGGAGGCGCGCAGCTGGCGAATCACCTTGGCCTCCTGCTCGAATCGCTGGCGGGCTTCCACGCTGTCGAGAAAGCGGTCGAGCAGGGTGGCGGCGTCCAGGCGTTCGCCGGGGCGCTCCAGTTGCTCGAGGTAATCGCGCAGGGCGATGGCGTCTTCCAGGCCGGGAGTGTCGTAGAGCTCCAGCAGGGCTTCGCCATCCACCGACAGCCGCGCGCCCTCGACATGGCGGGTGGTGCTGGGACGATGGGAGACCTCGCCGAAGTCGACGTCGCGGGTCAGGGTGCGCAGCAGCGAGGTCTTGCCGACATTGGTGTGACCGACCAGCGCCAGGCGCAGGGGGCCGCTCATGGATTTGTCTCCAGCCAGGCCAGTTCTTCGAGATCGCCGGTGCAGTGTGCGAGGCGCAGGGCATCCAGCGCCTGGCGCCAGTCGTCCAGGCGCACCGGATCGAGCTTGCCGCCCAGGGGCGCGGGCAACAGCCAGACGCGGGTGGCCGTGGCGCAGCGCGACAATTCGGCCAGCAGGGTCAGGGTACCGCGATCCGGCGAGCGGCGGGGATCGCAGGCGATCAGCAGGCGCCGGGCCGGATAGCGGGTCAGCTGTTCGAGCAGATGGCGCCGGCCCTGGCCGTCGTCGAGCACGCCGGCGTCACGCACGCCCTCGGGCAGCGGCGGCGGCCAGGTATGGTCGGTGAGTTCGATGCCCACCAGCAGCGCCTCGTCGCCGGTCCGGGCCAGGCCCCCGGCATCCTGCTGGGGCAGCTGCGCGGGGGCGGCGTCGTTCACCCCGAGGCGTTCGCTGGTGGGCAACAGGCGTTCGCGCAGGTGCAGATAGCCGGGGCGCTCGACGTCCAGCCGCAGCCGCTGGCGACCGCGTCGCCAGCGCCACAGGCAGAGCAGGGTGAGCAGCAGCCGGGGCAGCAGGCCATAGACCAGCACCACGCCGAGCAGCCAGCCGGCCCAGGCCTGGCGTGCCGCGGCCAGAGGGCTGGCGGCATCGCCACTGGCGGCGATGCTGGCCGGGTCGGGCAGCGGAAAGCCCAGTAGCTGGGGCAGGGCGCCGAGCGCCTGGGTCAGCAGCACGAAGGTGTCGCTGCCGAGCAGGGTGGTCTCCCAGACGAATAGATAGCTGCGTCCGGAAAGCAGCGCCAGCAGGGTCGCCAGGGCACTGCCGAGGATCAGCAGCCAGAGGCCGTGGACCAGACCGCCCAGCGCCCAGGGCAGCAGGCGGGCGCGACCGAGCAGCCCGACCAGCGCCGGACCCAGGTGCAGGGCGCGGGCATCCCGCGCCAGGCGGCCGGAGAGCCACAGCCAGAGGCGTGCCAGCGGCGAGGCCAACTGCCGGCCACCCCCCAGCAGGCCAAGGGCCCAGACCAGCAGGCTGAGGAGGTTGAGGCCGAGCAGACTGCCCAGCGCCCAGAACACATTGACCGGACGACTACCGTCGCCCAGCGCCCCGGCGGCGAGACCCGCGCCGCAGAACAGCGCCACGATGCCCAGCAGCCAGGCGGCCAGCAGCGCGCCCTGGCGCCAGCGACGCCGTGCCGCCAGCAGACCGTCGCGCTGACCGAGCAGACGGGCGCGCGTCACCAGTCGCGCCTCGAAGGGACCGCCGGCCGCGCGTGCCTGGCGATTGGCCTCGGCGTCTTCCAGCGGGCCGCTGTCTTCTTCGGTCAGGCGCAGGGCTTCGGTGAGCCAGAGATCCTCGAAGGCGGGAGAGGGGGTTGCGGTCACGCGTCGGCGCCCTTGCGGCAAAAACGCCGAGCATAGTCCCTGGCGCCCTGGCTGTTAACGCCTCTGTTATGCTCTGTCACCATGAAAACCTCTCTCCCCCTGAGCCTGATCGTCGCCGTGGCCGACAACGGCGTCATCGGCATCGACAATCGTCTCCCCTGGCACCTGCCGGCGGAGCTCAAATATTTCAAGGCCGTGACCCTCGGCAAACCGCTGGTCATGGGTCGCAAGACCTGGGACTCCCTGGGCCGCCCGCTGCCAGGTCGGCTGAATCTGGTGGTCTCCCGTCAGACTGATCTGGTGGCCGAAGGTGCCGAGGTGCGGACGTCGCTGGCCGCTGCCGTGGAGCGTGCCGAGGCCTGGGGCCGGGAACGCGAGGCTAGCGAGATCATGCTGATCGGCGGCGCCCAGCTGTTCGCCGACGCCCTGCCGCTGGCCCAGCGGCTCTACCTGACCCGCGTCGCCCTGGCGCCGGACGGGGACGTGTTCTTTCCCGCCTGGAACGAGGCCGACTGGGAACTCGTCTCGCGGCAGCAGCATGCCGCCGAAGAAGACCGTCCCGCCTATGCCTGCGAGGTCTGGGAGCGTCGGGCCTAGGGTCGGTCGTGACGCCTGCGTGCTCTTGCCGATGTCTTCCGGTGCTAAGCAAAGCCTAAGGTGGCCCTGGCATAAAGGAGGCTGAGGCGAGCCGCCCGGGCGGCCGGAGGGTGCAGACGTGATGGCGATCGACAGCCAGATGCAGGCGACAACGGCAGGCACCCAACCTGCCAGTCCAGGCGCAACGGGCACCCAGACTATGCGCGCGGCCGACAGTGGCCAGACTGGTGCTGCGTCCAGTGGCAGCGCCGTCGCCGTGGACCTGTCGCCCGCGGCCCAGCTGATCGCCGGTCTGCTGCCGGGGCAATCGAGCGGCAATGCCGATCTCGACGGCTTCATGCAGATCCTCCAGCAGCAGATCCGCAGCCAGGGCACCGACGCCGCCGTGCTCGGCGAGATGCCCGAGGGGGCCAGTCCCGACCGTATCCAGTTGGCGAAGCAGGCGGCCAATCACCTGCTGGTGAGCTATTACCATGACGACAGTCGCTATGCCGATGCCTCCACGCAGGATCCCTTCGCCAACCTGGACAGCAACAGCCTGGCGCGTATCGCCAGCGACGATTCCGGCACCTTCACCTCGGCTGAACGTCAGCTCGCCTATTTCGAGGGCGCGCAACGTGGCACCGATGCGGCCAACGTGGCCTTCTCCGGGCTCTCCCCGCAGAATCAGGGTGCCGCGTCCTGGAACTGGGCACCCGCCGCCACGGAAGACGCCGGCATCCTCGGTACGCTGAATCCCGGCATGCCGGATTGGCAACCCAATCAGTTGAGCAGTCAGCTCATCGATAGCCTGAGCCCCGGCGGCATGGCGACCGCTGCCGCTCAGGAAACCGCCCAGCTATCGGCACCGACCTTTGGCGTCAGCACCGGGGCGGATGGCGCACCCCAATGGACGACGCAGCCGGCGAACGGGCAGGGCGCCGGCGCGAGCACCGCGCTGGATGGCAGTATCCTCACCCAGATGACCGGCACGACAGCCGCGCCGGCGCTGTCGCTCTATCGCCAGATCGCCGCGTTCGGTTGAGTAGGGTTGTTGGGCTCAGGTCTGCCTGTTGGGCTTCGACGATGAAGCTGTCTCAGTCCACCCTCCGGGGCGGTAGGTTGGGCTGAGCGCCAGCGAAGCCCAACATCGTGGCGTCGCTCAGATCGCCCGCAGCTTCTTGGCCGGCAGGTAGTCGCGATGAACGCGCTCTTCCACCAGGTACAGCCAGCAGGGACCTTCCACCTGGGGAAAGAGGCGCACTTCCTGGATGCTGCTGGGCTTGGGTTCGCCATTGCCGACCTGCACGGCCACGCTCTGGCCGAGGCGGAAGCGCGGCACCACGCCGGCGTCCACCACGCTCTGCTCGGCCTTGGTGGCCGGGCGGCCCAGGTACTCGCCCAGGTCCACCGGACCGGAGGGGCCTTCGGCCACGGTGTCCACATGGAAGCTGTAGGCAGTGGCCAGGCCTTCGTCGCCACCGTGGATCTCGCCCTGCTTGATGCGCGACACGGCCTGGTCGAGGGCGGCGTCGAGCGTCAGTTCGTTGTTCGATTGCAGGGTGATGACGATGCGGCGTTCGAAGGGGTACTGGCTCATGATTTCGACTTTTTCGGCAGAGAGGGAAAAGAAGGGACATCTTGTGCCCCCTTTGGCCGGCCGCTGTCCAGCCGGGGGCGCCCGATCGGTGACCGCGTTTGCAACCCCGGGTGTCCAGGGGCCAGGCGGTCGCTAGGTTCTGTACCAAAAAGCGCCGAGCGAAGGTCAGGCGAGGCCTAGGCGGCCCCGCGAAAAAGGCTGAGGAAGCGGATCGGACTCGCGCTCGAGTTTACGAGCGGTAAATGAGCATTCCGATCGGACTGGCGATCCAGGCCTTTTTCAACGAAGCATCACCGAGCGCAGGCATTTTTCGTACAGAACCTAGTCCTTGCGCCGCTTGAGCTGGTCCTTCAGCTGGGTCGGCACCTCGCGAATGATCAGCAGATCCTGGCCTTCGTCGTATTCGATGCGCGAGCCCAGCAGGTGCGCCTCGAAGCTGATCGACAGTCCCTCGGCGCGGCCGGTGAAGCGGCGGAATTGGTTAAGGGTGCGCTTGTCCGCCGGGATCTCCGGCGCCAGGCCGTAATCCTTGTTGCGGATGTAGTCGTAGAAGGCGCGTGGCGCCTCGTCGTCCATCAACTCGGAGAGGGCATCCAGGGCCATGGGCTCACCGCGCTTGGCCTGGCTGCTGGCGTAGTCCACCAGGGTGTCGGTCTTTTCCTTGGCGGCTTCCTCGGGCAGGTCTTCGCTTTCCACATAGTCGCTGAAGGCCTTGAGCAGGGTGCGGGTCTCGCCCTTGGCGTCGACGCCTTCCTGGCAACCGATGAAGTCACGGAAGTAGTCCGAGACCTTCTTGCCGCCCTTGCCACGGATAAAGGAGATGTACTGGCGCGACTGCTTATTGTTGCGCCACTCGGACAGGTTGATGCGCGCCGCCAGGTGCAGCTGGCCCAGGTCCAGGTGCTTGGCCGGCGCCACTTCCAGCTTTTCGGTGACGGTCACCCCCTCGCTGTGGTGCAGCAGGGCGATGCTCAGGTAGTCGGTCATGCCCTGCTGGTACTGGGCGAACAGCACATGGCCGCCAGTGGAGAGGTTGCTGCTCTCCATCAGGCCCTTGAGGTGTTCCACCGCCTGGCGACTGAAGGCGACGAAATCCTGTTCGCCTTCCAGATAGGCATGCAGCCAGCCACTGAAGGGATAGGCGCCGGATTCCTCGTGGAACAGGCCCCAGGCCTTGTTGGGCTTGGCGTTGTAGCTGTCGTTGAGATCGGCCAGCAGATTCTCGATGGCCTGGGAGTCGGCCAGTTCGGCGTCCCGCGCGTGCAGGGTCGCGGGCTGGCCGTCGGGCTTCTTGTCGATCAGATGGACGATGGCGTGACGGATCGGCATGGCGGACTCGGGTAACGGGAAAAGTCGACCAGTCTAACGCTCCCGCGTCCTGACGGGCAGGCCCCTGGCGCCGCAGGCTCAGCGCGCCGGCGCCGTCTGCTTTTCCTGCAGCGCATTGCTCAGGTGCCGGGTCATGAAGACCGCGGCCTCTTCACGGCGGTCCTCCAGCAGCAGATCGATCAGTTGCAGGTGCTCCTGGCAGCGGCGCTGGGCCTGCTCGCGATCCACCGACTTCTGGTATTCGATCAGCCGGCGCAGGCGATTGAGCCGGCGCAGCGCATCGAGGATGAAGGCATTGCCGGAACAGCGGGCGATGGTCTCGTGCAGGCGGGTGTTGGCGTCGAAGATCTCCGCCGGCGAAGCCTCGAACACCCGGCCCGCGGCCAGCAGCGCCTGCTCGTCGCGGCAGCGCCGCAAGGCCTCGGCATCCAGGGTGAAGTCGGCTTCACGGATGCCGGCCGGTTCCAGCAGCAGGCGAAAGCGGTAGCTCTGGGCATAGGCATCGGGCGAGGTGAGGCCTTCGACGAAACTCCAGCCGTAGCCTGGCAGGCGCTCGGCCCAGCCTTCCTGGACGATGCGCCTCAAGATGTCGGCCAGTTGCCCGCGGGTGACCTGGTAGCGGCGGATCAGCTCGTTTTCCGTGACCTTGAGCGGCAACTCGCCTTCGATGCGATCGCGGGCGATGGTCAGGTACAGCCGCTCGCTGGCGGAGACCTCCTCGCGCGCCTGGGGCGTGGCGTTCAGGGCCGCGGCGGCCACGGCGAAGCCGCCCTCGGGATGCCGCGCTAACAGGCTCCGGTCGGCCATCTGCTGCAGGGCGCTGCGCACTGGCGAACGCGACACCCGCAGGCGTTCGGCCAGGGCGCGCTCGGGCAGTCGGGTGCCCACCGCCAGCTGGTGCGAGGCGATGTAGGTGAGGATGTCGGGAATCAGTTGGGAGGCGAGGGTGCCCATGGCAGCGCTGGCGAATCGACCGTAAAGGCCAGGATGCTAGCACGGGACCCGCCGGGCGCAGCCGGCGCGGCGGGTTTCGCGGGGTCGTTCAGTCGCCGCTCGGGCTGACGTCCATGTCCTTGAGCTTCACCAGGCGGCTGCGGTGCTTGAGGCGATAGCCGAGCCAGACGGCGAGAAACAGCGGCAGGCTGATGTAGGTGGCGGCCAGGCCCAGCCAGTCCACGCCGTTCGGTCCGAACAGGGCGGCATAGTTCTGCCCCAGGGTGATCACCAGGCAGAGGGCGAAGGCCAGCAGCGGTCCGAAGGGAAACAGCTTGGCGCGATAGGGCAGGTCTTCCAGGCGGCGACCCTGGGCCAGGTAGCCCTGGCGGAAGCGATAGTGGGACACGGCGATGCCCAGCCAAGCGATGAAGCCGCACATGCCCGAGGTGTTGAGCAGCCAGCCATAGAGCGCCTTGTCGCCCACCAGGGAGGTGAAGAAGCACAGGGCGCCCACTGCGGTGGTGGCGAGCAGGGCGTTGCGCGGCACGCCATTGCGCGCGACGCGGGCGAACAGGCGCGGCGCCTTGCCCTGTTCGGCCAGGCTGTGCAGCATCCGCGTCGAGGCATACATGCCCGAGGTGCCGGCGGAGAGCACCGCCGAAAGGATCACCGCGTTCATCAGGCTGGCGGCGAAGGCCAGGCCGGCGCGCTCGAACAGCAGGGTGAACGGCGAGACGGAGACGTCGGTGGCGTCGTTCTGCAGGAGTCGCGGATCGGTGTAGGGGATCAGCATGCCGATGACGAAGATCGCCAGCACATAGAACATCAGGATGCGCCAGAACACCTGGCGGATGGCGATGGGCACGTTCTTGCGCGGATTTTCCGACTCGCCGGCGGCGATGCCGATCAGCTCGGTGCCCTGGAAGGAGAAGCCGGCGATCATGGCTACCCCGACCATGGCCTGCAGACCGCCGACGAATGGCGCCTCGCCCTGGGTGAAGACGGTCAGCCCCGGCGGCTCGATGCCGCTGAAGATGCCGAGGATGGCGGCCAGGCCCAGGCCGATGAAGACCACCACGGTGGTTACCTTGATCAGCGCGAACCAGAATTCGCTCTCGCCGAAGCCGCGCACCGATACCGCATTGAGCAGGAACATCAGGCCGAGAAACAGCGCGCTCCAGAGCAGCCCCGGCACCTCGGGAAACCAGAAGCCCATCACCAGCTGCGCCGCCACCAGCTCGGCGGCGATGGTCACCGCCCAGTTGTACCAGTAGTTCCAGCCAAGGGCGAAGCCGAAGCCGTCTTCGACGAAACGACTGCCATAGATGGAGAAGGAACCCGACACCGGCTGGTAGGCGGCCATCTCGCCGAGACTGGTCATGAGGAAATAGACCATCAGGCCGATCAGCGCATAGGCCGCCAGGGCGCCGCCCGGACCGGCGGTGGCCACGGTGGCGCCGGAGGCGACGAACAGGCCGGTGCCGATGGAGCCGCCGATGGCGATCATGTTGAGGTGACGGGGCTTGAGCCGGCGCTGCAGACTCGGAGAGGCGGTGGACATGGGGTTTCCAGCTGGCAGTTGAAGGGGCCGGACGTTGGCTCTGGCGGCCATTCACGGTCATGGGGCGCAGGGCGGTGCACCCACCGGCTGCGGCGACCTGCACGGGCAGGTGGCAAAAAAGCGGCGAAGCTTAGCAGGCTAAGGGCGTCAGGTGGGATGGCGGTCGTCGGTGCGCCGCTGTCGCAGTCCGATCATCGCCGGGCCGCGCTTCGGCTAGCATGACCCAGGGTCCCAGCAGGCAGCGCAGCGTGATCGATTCCAGAACCTTTGGCAGCGGTATCCAGGGCAAGAACTACCTGCAATTGCAGTCGATGCGACCGCGGCCGGAATTTTCCCGGCTGGTCGGCTTCATCCTGCTCGATCACTTTTCCCTGCCGTCCTTTACCCAGGCGCTGGATACCCTGGTCACCGCCAACCTGCTGGCCGCCGGCACCTTCGCCACCCGCACCTACAGCCCGACCGGCGCCGAGGTGCTCAGTGACCTCGGCATCGTCATCCGCCCGGACGGCGACTACCGCGCGGCGGAGGGCGCCCGCTTCGACCTGTTGGTGGTCTGCGGCGGCCTGCGGACGCCGCTGGAACTGGATCCACGGCTCAAGGCGCTGCTGCTGCGCGTGGCGCGGCAGCAGGTGACCCTCTGCGGCCTGTGGAACGGCGCCTGGCAACTGGGCCAGGCCGGGCTGCTGGACGGCTATCGCTGCGCCATCCATCCCGAACAGCGCAGCGCCTTCAGCGAACGGGTGCGCGGGTGCAAGACCTCGGCGGAAAGCCATGTGCTGGATCGCGATCGGCTCACCGCGGCCAGTCCCAGTGGTGCCTTCCACCTCTTTCTCGAATGGATCGGCGCCCAGTGCGGGAGCGCCCTGGCCGATGGCCTGGTCAACATCCTGGCCTTCGAGGAATCGCGCTTTCGCCAGGTCAATCCGACGCTCAAGGTGCAGATGACCCCGCCGCTGCGCGAGGTGGTGACCCTGATGGAGGCCAACATCGAGGAGCCCCTCACCATCGAGCAGCTGTGCGACTATGCCGGCCGCTCGCGGCGCCAGGTCGAGCGACTGTTTCGCGAGCAGCTCGATACCGCGCCCATGCGCTACTACCTGGAGCTGCGCATCACCGAGGGGCGCCGGCTGCTGCAGCATTCCACCCTGTCGGTGCTGGAGGTGGCGGTCGCCTGCGGCTTCACCTCGGTCACCCACTTCAGCAAGAGGTATTCGGCCTACTTCGGCTATCCGCCATCCAAGGAGCGGCGGCTCAAGTACTAGACTGCAGCAGGCCCGCAGCACGCGCGCGGAGCGGCCGGAAGGGCCCGCCTCAGAGCGTTTCGTCGGCGTACCGGAACGGCTCCGCGCCGTCTCGCTCGAAACTTCACCCCGGGCATCTCGGCCTGCGTGCTGCGGCGAAGGGGGCTGACTGTCCTATCGAGCGAGGAAATGCCATGACCGATCCACGTAACGTCGCCCACGACAAGAAAGTGCAGCAGGAAAAGAAGCATCAGGGCGAGGACATCGCACCCGATGCCGAGCACGCGCCGCAACCGGGCAAGAAACCCGCGCTCAAGGACCACGACGAGCAGGTCGACGACAAGGCCTGACCGCCCGCCGGCCTCGCCACGCGAGGCCTTCGCCGATGCTGACGACCGTCGGCATCGCACCCCAGAGAGTCACCCGCCCAGCGCCGGCTCCGGTTGCCGGGTCCGCTCCGCCGCATTCAGGCACAGCAATCCCGCCAGGGCGAACAGCAGGCCGAGCAGCATGCCCGGCGCCAGGGGTTCGTCGAAGCAGGCCCAGGCCCAGAGCAGTGCCACCGGCGGACTCAGGTAGAGCGCGCCACTCACCGCCTGCGGGCTGCCCTGACGCAGGCACAGCCAGTAGAGGCCGAAGCCGAGCAGGGTCGGGATCAGCAGCCAGAGCACCGCCAGGGCGAAGCCGAGGGTCAGCGGTGGCGTCAGCGGGCCTTCCACCCCGGCCACCCCCAGCATCACCAGACTGCTGGCCGCGAGCTGGATGAAGAGCTGCGTCCGCAGCGCCAGTCGACTCGGCGGCAGGCGACTCTGCACCAGGGTCGCCAGCGCCAGGGCCAGGGCACTGCCCAGGGGCAGGGCATAGGCCCAGGCGGGGGCCACGCCCAGTCCCAGTCCCGCGCCGGTGGCCAGCAGGACGCCCGTCAGGCCCAGGCCCAGGCCGAGCCACTGGCGGCCGTTGGTTCGCTGGCCCGGCAGCAGGCAGCAGCCCAGCGCCACCAGCAGCGGCGACAGATCCGACAGCAGCGCCGCCAGCCCGGGTGAGACGCCCAGTTCGATGGCCTTGGCCGCCGGTCCTACCGCGCCGGCAAAGGCCAGCACGCCGATGCCCGCCTGCTGACCGATGATCTTCAACGGCAAGCGCCGCACCTCGGCCCAGGCGAAGGGCAGCAGCAGGAGGGCGGCCAGCAGCAGGCGCCAGCAGGTCACCAGCAGGGTAGGGGCCTGGTCCGCGGCGTAGCGATAGCCGACGAAACCGGCGCTCCAGCAGAGCACCAGGGCGAGTTGGCGCAGCAGGGGGGAAGACAGGATGGCAGGCATGAGCGGACTCCAGCTGACGGGATGCCTTGAGCCTGGCCCAGGGTGGTAATACACTCAAACGACATTATCGGTAGCTATGGTTCGATAAAAACGCATCATGCCCGCTCCCCTCGATATCGATGTCCTGCGTACCTTCCACACCATCGTGCGGCTGGGACAGTTTCGCGCCGCCTCGCTGCAGCTCAATCGCAGCCCCTCGGCGGTGAGCAGCCAGATCCGCCGGCTGGAAGAGCAGACCGGCGGCCGGCTGTTCGAGCGCGACAACCAGGCCGTGACCCTGACCCCGCTCGGACGCCGCGTGCTGCTGGAGACCGCCGACCTGTTGCAGACCCATGACCGCATCCTCGCCGGTCTCACCGGCCAGCCGGTGGTGGGGGAGGTGCGCCTGGGCGTGGCCGAGGACTATGCCGCGCGCCTGCTCAAGGCCGTCTTGCCGCGCTTGCAGGGCGAGCATCCCGGAATCGTCCTGGAGGTGCTCACCGGCAACAGCAGCCAATTGCGGCGCTGGCTCGGCCAGGGCCTGCTGGACCTGGCGCTGCTGGTGGGACCGCCCCGCACCGACCGGGCGGACGGCCAGAGATTCGGCCATACCCAGCCGGTGTGGGTCGCCGGTCCCGGGCTGCAGCTGAGCGCGGACGCCAGCGTGCCCCTGGCGCTACACGGCGAGGGCTGCAGCTATCGCGAACTGGGCATCGACCTGCTGATCCGCCAGGGCCGGCGCTGGCATGCGGTGGTGACCAGCGCCGCCTCTTCGGCGCTGGAAGCGGCGGTCGAACTGGGGCAGGCGGTGGCCATCACCGACCGGGCACGCATGACCCCGCCGATGCGCGAACTGACGCCGGAAGAAGGCTTTCCCGCGTTGCCGGTGCACGAGTTGCGACTGGCCTCGCCACCGGGCGAGCGTAGCCCCGCCTGCGCCTCTCTGGCCGGGCTGATCGCCGAGGATTTCCGCATCTAGCCCGGCGGCGTGGCGTTTGACCGGGCCCTGGCCCAGCCACTAAGGTGGCCGCCTTGCCGCTCGACCCCTGGGCCTGCGCTCCCACCTCCGGCATGCGCGCCCCCTGTCCGCACGTCCGGTCCGCTACCGCCGCTCCTGTCCGCTGTTCTGGAATGTTTCGCCTGTCATGACTGCCTCACCCGCCATCCCCCGTCTCATCTATCTGCTGGCCCTGACCATCTTCGCGCTGACCACCGCCGAATTCATGGTGGCCGGCATGATGCCGGCGCTGGCCGCCGATCTCGGTGTCTCCCTCGGCCAGATCGGCTATCTGATCTCCTGGTATGCACTGGGCATGGCCCTGGGCGGCCCGCCGCTGACCCTGTTGCTGCTGGCCCTGCGCCTGGCGGAAAAGTCGGCGCTGCTGTGGCTGCTGGCGCTCTATCTGGTCGGCGCCGTGGTGGCCGCGCTGGCGGTCAGCTATCCGGTGATGGCGGCGGGGAGGGTGCTCATGGGCATCGCCAGCTCCGCCAGCATCGGCCTCTGTCTGACCCTGGGCGCCAACCTGGTTACGCCGGATCGCCGCGGCCGGGCGGCCTCGCTGATCCTGTCCGGACTCATGCTGGCGCCGGTGTTCGGGGTGCCGGGTACGGTACTGATCGAGCAACTGGCCGGCTGGCGCGCCAGCTTCTGGGCGGTCGCCCTGCTGGCGGCCTGCTGCACCCTGCTGGTCGGCCTCTGCGTGCCGCGGGCGCCGGCGCGCGCGGCCGGGCAGTTGGGCGGGGAGCTGCGGACCCTGGTCAGTGGCAGACTCTGGGCGGCCTACCTCACCAGCGGCCTGATCATCGGCGCGACCTTTGCCGGCTTCAGCTACTTCTCGCCCATCCTCATCCAGGTGACGGGTTTCGCGGCCACCACCATTCCCTGGTTGCTGATGGGATATGGCCTCGCCAACGTGCTGGGCAATCTGCTGGTGGGGCGCCTGGCCGATCGCTACACCCTCAAGGTGCAGGGCGTCGGTCTGGCGGTGCTGGCGCTGGGCTTCGCCCTCTTCGTCAGCTGCGCCGACAGCGCCGCCGCCAGCCTGCTGGCCCTGGCGCTGATCGGCCTGACCGGGGTGGCGCTCAACCCGGCCATGGTCGCCCGGGTCATGGCCGCGGCCACCCCGGGTCCGTTGGTCAACACCCTGCACACCTCGGTGATCACCGCGGGCCTGGCGGTGGGCGCCTGGGCCGGCGGCGCGGCCATCGATGCCGGTCAGGGCCTGCGTGCACCCCTGTGGGTCGGTCTGGGCATGGCGCTGCTGGGCGTGCTGAGCCTGGTGCCCAGCCTGGTGCAGCGACTGGCGCTGGCGTCATCGCCAGCGGGTCGTTGCTAGTACCTGGCAGTTGGGGCGACCTGGTCGCGTCGGGCTGCCACCGCGCGCGCCCGGGTTCCGTCGCTGAATGGCTCTACGGCGCACCTTTCGGCGGGATTGCGTGTACCGCCTTCACTGTAGCCTGACTGTCATCTTTCCCTGGCATGTTGCCTTCCGAACACGGGAGGCGCGTTTTCGCGCTTTCGATTCCTGGACATTCGACAAGGGCGGTACGGACATGCAGGCTTCGCTTCGTGGTATGACGTTGGGTGTGGTACTCGGGCTGCTGAGTGGTGGCCCGGTGTGGGCGGCGACGCCCATTCCCTTCTGGCATTCGATGGATGCGGAGCTTGGCAAGGAGGTCGACTCCCTGGCCCAGCGCTTCAACCAGGCGCACCCGGAATTCCAGGTGCAGCCGGTGTACAAGGGCAACTACGAGCAGAATCTGGCGGCCGGCATCGCCGCCTTCCGGACCGGCAAGCCGCCGGCCATCCTGCAGGTCTACGAAGTGGGCACCGCGACCATGATGGCGTCCAACGCCATCGAGCCGGTCTACCAGGTGTTCAAGGATGCGGGTGTGAAGCTGGATGAAGCGGGCTTCGTACCCACCGTCGCCAGCTACTACAGCGACGCCAAGACCGGTCAACTGCTGTCCATGCCGTTCAACAGCTCCACCCCGGTGCTCTACTACAACAAGGCGGCCTTCAAGCAGGCCGGCCTCGATCCGGAAGCGCCACCCAAGACTTGGAAGGAGCTCGCCGACGACAGCGCCAAGCTGCGCGCCGCTGGCCTGAAGTGCGGCTATACCAGCGGCTGGCAGAGCTGGGTCCAGCTGGAAAACTTCAGCGCCTGGAACGGCCTGCCCTTCGCCAGCCAGGACAACGGCTACCTGGGCAGCGATGCCGTGCTGGAGTTCAACCAGGCGCCGCAGGTCAGGCACATCGCCCTGTTGCAGGCGATGGGCAAGCGCGGCGACTTCACCTACGTCGGCCGCAAGGACGAACCCACGGAGAAGTTCTACAACGGCGACTGCGCCATGCTGACCACCTCGTCCGGCTCGCTGGCCAACATCCGCCACTACGCCAAATTCGACTTCGGTGTGGCCATGATGCCCTATGACGGCGACCTCAAGAGCGCTCCCCAGAACGCCATCATCGGCGGCGCCAGCCTCTGGGTGTTCAAGGGCCAGGATGCGGCGGTGAAGCGCGGCGTGGCCGAATTCCTCGCCTTCCTGGCGCAGCCGGCGATCGCCGCCGAATGGCATCAGCTGACCGGCTACCTGCCGATCACCAAGGCGGCCTACGACCTGACCCGCGAGCAGGGCTTCTATACCAAGAATCCGGGGGCCGACATCGCCACCCGGCAGATGCTGAACAAGCCGCCGCTGGCCTTCACCAAGGGCCTGCGCCTGGGCAACATGCCGCAGATCCGCGCGGTGATCGACGAAGAGCTGGAAAGCGTCTGGACCGGCAAGCAGGCCCCGCAGCAGGCGCTGGATGCCGCTGTGCAGCGCGGCAACGTGCTGTTGCGCCGCTTCGAGAAATCCACCCAGTAAGCCTGGGATCCGCCCTGGCGGCGCCGGCCGATGACTGCCGGCGCCGCTCCTCTTTTCGCGACGATGCGTGCGCCCATGTCCACATCCCGTCAGGTCTTTCCCACCGGCTGGCTGCCCTATGCGCTGCTGGCACCCCAGCTGGCGATCACCGCCGTGTTCTTTCTCTGGCCCGCCGGCAAGACGCTCTGGTGTTCGCTGCAGAGCGTCGATCCCTTCGGCCTGTCCAGCCAGTTCGTCGGCCTCGACAACTTCCGTCAGCTATTCCAGGACCCGCTGTATCTGGCCTCCTTCTGGACCACCCTGACCTTCAGCGCCCTGGTGACCGGCTGCGGCCTGCTGGTGTCCCTGGTGCTGGCGGCGCTGGTCGACCTGGTGGTGCGCGGCAGTCGGGTCTACCAGACCCTGCTGCTGCTGCCCTATGCGGTGGCGCCGGCCATCGCCGCGGTGCTGTGGATCTTTCTGTTCAACCCCGGTCTCGGTCTGCTCACCCTGCTGCTGGAGCGCTACGGCTATCACTGGAACCACGCCCAGAACGCCGGCCAGGCGATGTTCCTGGTGGTGCTCGCCTCGGTGTGGAAGCAGATCAGCTACAACTTCCTGTTCTTCTTCGCGGCGCTGCAAGCCATCCCGCGCTCGCTGCTGGAGGCAGCCGCCATCGACGGCGCCGGGCCGCTGCGCCGCTTCCTGCAGCTGTCGCTGCCGCTGATCGCGCCGGTCAGCTTCTTCCTGCTGGTGGTCAACCTGGTCTACGCCTTCTTCGACACCTTTCCGGTGATCGACGCCGCCACCGGCGGCGGTCCGGTGCAGGCCACCACCACGCTGATCTACAAGATCTACCGCGAGGGCTACACCGGGCTCGACCTCTCCGCCTCTGCTGCCCAGTCGGTGGTGCTGATGCTGCTGGTCATCGTGCTCACGGTGGTGCAGTTCCGCTATGTCGAACGCCGGGTACGCTATCAATGATCGAGAATCGCCGCGGACTGACGCTGCTGTGCCACCTGATGCTGGTGCTGGGCATCGGCGTCATCCTCTTTCCACTCTATGTGGCCTTCGTGGCCGCCACCCTCGATGACCGGGCGGTGTTCGCCACGCCCATGAGCCTGATCCCGGGGCGCCATCTCTGGGACAACCTCAGCCTGATCTGGACCCAGGGCGTGGGCAACAGCACCGCGCCCTTCTGGCGGCTGCTGCTCAACAGCTTCCTGATGGCGCTGGGCATCACCCTGGGCAAGCTGTCGGTGTCCATCCTCTCGGCCTTCGCCATCGTCTGGTTTCGCTTTCCACTGCGCACCCTGGCCTTCTGGCTGATCTTCATCACCCTGATGCTGCCGGTGGAGGTGCGCATCTTTCCCACCGTGGACACCATCGGCCATTTGGGAATGATGGACAGCTACGCCGGCCTGACCCTGCCGCTGATGGCCTCGGCGACCGCCACCTTCCTGTTCCGCCAGTTCTTCCTGACGCTGCCCGACGAGTTGCTGGAAGCGGCGCGCATCGATGGCGCCTCGCCGATGCGCTTCTTTCGCGACATCGTCCTGCCGCTGTCGCGGACCAACCTGGCGGCGCTGTTCGTCATCACCTTCATCTACGGCTGGAACCAGTACCTCTGGCCGCTGCTGATCGTCAGCAACCCCGATCTCGGCACCGCCGTGGCCGGCATTCGCGGCATGCTCTCGCTCGGCGAGCGGGCGCCGCAGTGGAACCAGGTGATGGCGGCCATGCTGCTCACCCTGATCCCACCGGTGGCGGTGGTGCTGGTCATGCAACGCGCCTTCGTGCGCGGTCTGGTGGATAGCGAAAAATAACCATGGCAAACCTCGAACTCAGAGCCGTCTCCAAGAGCTGGAACGGCAAGACCCAGGTCATCCAGCCGCTTGATCTTCAGGTGGCGGATGGCGAATTCATCGTGCTGGTGGGCCCTTCGGGCTGTGGCAAGTCCACCCTGCTGCGGCTGGTGGCCGGGCTGGAGCGGGTCAGCGCCGGTAGCATCCACATCGGCGGGCGGGACGTCACCGCGCTGGAACCCAAGGCGCGCGGCATCGCCATGGTGTTCCAGAACTATGCCCTCTATCCGCACATGAGCGTGGCCGAGAATCTGGCCTGGGGCCTCAAGATCGCCGGTCTCGGCCGCGCCGAGATCGCCACCCGGGTCAAGGAGGCGGCGCGCATCCTGGAAATGGACGGTCTGCTCGAACGGCGGCCGCGAGAGCTGTCTGGCGGCCAGCGCCAACGGGTGGCCATGGGCCGCGCCCTGGTGCGCGATCCGGCGGTGTTTTTGTTCGACGAGCCGCTCTCCAACCTGGACGCCAAGCTGCGGGTGCAGATGCGCCTGGAGTTGCAGCAGCTGCACCAGCGACTCGAGACCACCAGCCTCTATGTGACCCACGACCAGGTGGAGGCCATGACCCTGGCCCAGCGGGTGGTGGTGATGCAGGCAGGGGTGGTCGAACAGCTCGGCACCCCGGTGGAGGTCTACGAACGCCCGGCGACGCGCTTCGTCGCCAGCTTCATCGGCAGTCCGGCAATGAATCTGCTGGACGGCCAGGTCGACGCCGCGGGCAGTCACTGCGACGTGCCGGGCGGTCTGCGGCTGCCCCTCGGGCCGGGCTATCGCCACCTGGCCGGACGCCCGGTCTGCCTGGGCATCCGGCCCGAGCACCTGCAACCCTGCAGCGGCCCCGAGCAGGGGCTGCCGCTGGTGGTCCGCACCCTGGAGATCCTCGGTGCCGACAACCTGGCCCATGGGCGCTGGGGCGAGCAGGGGCTGGTGGTGCGCCTGCCGCATCAGCAGCGGCCGGCGCCGGGCCACGTCCTGCAGCTGCGCGCGCCGCAGGAGCACCTGCACCTGTTCGATGCCGCCTCCGGTCAGCGTCTAGAGCCGCGGTACTAGGCTTCAGGCACTGGGCACGCCGGTCCGGTCAGGGCGTGGGGCGGTTTCCCTCCGGCGCCCCGGAGAGGATACTGCGCTCTTTGCCGCGCTGACCGCCGATACCCATGGAAAACCTCCCGCTGTTCGATCTGCCCGCCGCCCCCGAGGAAAAACCCAAGCCCAGGCGCGCCCGCAAGGCTTCGCCCGCCAGCGGCCTGCGCCTGCTGCACACCTCCGACTGGCACCTGGGGCAGCATTTCCTCGGGCGCACCCGCGAGGCCGAGCATCGCGCCTTTCTCGCCTGGCTGGTCGACCAGGTGGCGGAGCAGGAGGTGGACGTGGTGCTGGTGGCGGGAGACATCTTCGACACCGCCACGCCGCCGAGCTACGCCCGCGAGCTGTACAACGGCTTCATCGTCGCCCTGCGCGCTACCGGCGCCAGCCTGGTGGTGCTCGGCGGCAACCATGATTCCGCCGCGGTGCTGGCCGAGTCCCGCGAATTGCTCGCCTGCCTGGACACCCGGGTGATCCCCTGCGTCAGCGCGACGCCGGCCGATCAGCTGCTGGAATTGCGTCGCCGCGACGGCGAGCTCGGCGCGCTGCTCTGCGGCATTCCCTTCGTGCGGCCGCGTGACGTGCTGCAGAGCCAGGCCGGGCAGAGCGCCGATGACAAGCGCCAGGCGCTGCAGCAGGCCATCCAGGGCCACTACGCCGAGCTCTACGCCCTGGCCGAGGCGCGCCGCGCGGAATTGGGCGCGACGCTGCCGATCATCGCCACCGGCCACCTGACCACTGTGGGCGCCAGCGCCAGCGAGTCGGTGCGGGAGATCTATGTCGGCAGTCTCGACGCCTTTCCCACCAGCGCCTTTCCGCCGGCGGACTACATCGCCCTCGGCCATATCCACCGACCCCAGCGGGTCGGTGGCCTGGAGCAGGTGCGCTACAGCGGCTCGCCGCTGTGCCTGAGTTTCGACGAGCAGCGGGACAAGGAAGTCCTGCTGGTGGAGTTCGGCAGTGCCCTGGAGCGGGTCACGCCCCTGGCGGTGCCCTGTTTCCAGCCCCTGGCCGTGGTGCAGGGCTGCCTCGACACCCTGGGCGCGGCTCTGATCGAGGCGGCCGCCGATGGCAGTCCCGCGTGCCCGGTGTGGGCCGAGGTGGTGGTGGCCGGAGACGACTACCTGGCCGATCTGCAGCCGCGCATCTCGGCACTGGTGGCCGACCTGCCCCTGGAAGTGTTGCGGGTAAGGCGTGCGCGCAGCCTGGTAGCGCCTACCCTGCAGGGCAATCCGCGCGAGACCCTGGAGGAGCTCAGTCCGCTGGACGTCTTCAGCCAGCGCCTGGCCGCCGAGACCCTGGATGACGAGCTGCGCAGTCGTCTGGAAGGCCTTTACCGCGAGGTTCTCGGCGAGTTGCCGGCCTGATCGCAGCGAAACGCTTCTATCGGACCAGCTTTTTCGTCCGGAACAAGGCCCGTTTGCCCGGGGTCACCCTCTCTATGTAGCCCATACCGGAGGAGACCCCATGCACGACCTATCGCAACCCCTCGCTGCCACGCGCCACGAGCGCTCCGACAACCAGGTGCCCAACGTCCAGGGCACCGAACGCCTGGTGTCCCTGCTGGGCGGCGGCCTGCTGATCCTTGGCGGTCTGCGCCGCGGTGGCCTGACCGGCTGCGTGAAGCTGGCTCTGGGGGCCATGGCGCTCAGCCGCGGGGTCCGGCAGCGGTGCGAACTCAAGGCCGCCTTGCAGCCTTCGCCCTTCGAGCAGGCCCTGGCCGAGCGCTGGGGCTGGCGCAATCCCACCGCCATCCAGCGCAGCGTCACCATCGCCAAGCCGCGTGAAGAGGTGTTCGCCTATTGCACCGACCTGCAGCACCTGCGCGAGCTGCTGCCCTTCGTCGACCGCATCGAACTGGGCGCCGATGGCGACAGCCACTGGCATGCCTCCGGCCCCCTGGGGCGCACCCTGAGCTGGACCCTGGAGCAGAGCGAGCGCCGCGAAAACGAATTCCTGCTGTGGAGCACCGTGCCCGGCACGGTCATGGCGCACAAGGCCAGTCTGACCTTCAGCGACGCGCCCCAGGGCCGCGGCACCCTGGTTCAGGCGGTACTGGCCTGCGAAGCCCCGGCCGGCCTGCTCGGCCATGCGGTCACCGAAGGCATCAGCCGCTTCACCGGCAAGGCGGTCAACCTGGGTCTGCGGCGCCTCAAGCAGCAACTGGAGACCGGCGAGATCGCCACCCCCGAGGTCACCCGCAGCGGTCGACCCTTGGCGCCCCCCCATCCGCCGGTGAGCCGTCCGGCCGACGAACCCCAGGCCGACCTCGACGCCGGCCTGGGCACCCAAGCGAGGACCGAATGATGCGCGCCCTGACCTGGCAAGCCCCCAACCGTCTGCAGGTGGAAACCGTCCCGGATCCGGAGATCCTCAACCCGCGTGACGCCATCGTGCGCGTCATCATGTCCTCGGTATGCGGCTCGGACCTGCATCTGCTGGGCGGCTACGTCCCGGCGATGAAGCCGGGCGACATCATCGGCCACGAATTCCTCGCCGAGATCGTCGAACTGGGCAGCGGCCTGCGCAATCAGGGCCTGGCCATCGGCGACCGGGTGGTGACGGTCTCCATCCTCGGCTGCGGTGACTGCGAGCACTGCCAGCGCGAAGACTACAACTGCTGCGACAACAGCAATCCCAAGCCCGAGCTGACCGAATTGGCCTATGGGCAGCCCTGCACCGGCATCTTCGGCTACAGCCACGCCTTCGGTGGCTATGCCGGCAGCCATGCCACCTATGTGCGGGTGCCCTATGCCGACGTCAATCTGTTCAAGGTGCCCGACGGGGTCAGCGACGCCCAGGCGGTGTTCGTTTCCGATGCCGTGCCCACCGGCTACTACGCCGCCGACATCGCCGACATCCAGCCCGGCGACACCGTGGCGGTCTGGGGCTGTGGCGGGGTCGGGCAGATGGCCATTCGCAGCGCCTACCTGCTGGGCGCCGAACGGGTCATCGCCATCGACCGCTTCAGCGATCGCCTGCAACTGGCGGCCGAGAAAGCCGGCGCCATCGTCCTCGACTACGAGACCACCAACATCCATGAGGCGCTGCTGGAGCTAACCGGTGGCCGAGGTCCGGATCGCTGCATCGACTGCGTCGGCATGGAGGCCCATGGCACCCAGGTCGACTACGCCTACGACAAGACCAAGCAGCTGCTGCGCCTGCACACCGAGCGCGGTTCGGCGCTGCGCCAGGCCATCCGCGCCTGTCGCAAGGGTGGCACGGTCTCGGTGATCGGGGTCTACGGCGGGGTGATCGACAAATTCCCCATGGGCGCCATCGTCAACAAGGCCCTGACCCTGAGATCGGGCCAGCAGCCGGGCCAGCGCTATGTGGAGCGGCTGTTCGAACACATCCAGAAGGGCGAACTGGATCCGTCCTATCTGCTCACCCATCCGATGAGCCTGGAAGAGTCGCCCTATGGCTACGAGCTGTTCAAGTCCAAGGACAAGAACTGCATGAGGGCGGTATTCATGCCGTGAGGGGTCGCCCGGTGATCTAAGGGCTCACCGGGCTTTCCAGCACCTAGACCAGCCAGGTCGCCAGCGGCTGCCACAGCGCGGCGACCTTGTGGCCGCCACTGCAGCTGACCAGCGCCAGGGTGCCCAGGCCGACCAGCAGGGGCATGCCGAGAAAATCTAAGGGAGACAGGGGCGAGCGCACGACGAATCCTCCCGGGATACGTGGTTGCAGAGCGATACCTTGCAGTTGAGAGCGGAGGCGGGGGCAAGTTCAGCGGTGGGCACGACCACAGGTCGAGTGGTCGGTTGGCATGGGCGAGCGCGCCCAACAATGCCAGAATCGGCGGTTCGCCGAGTCGTCCTGGAAAAGCCCGATGAAGATCCTCACCCTGCGCCTGAAGAACCTCAATTCCCTCAAGGGTGAGTGGAAGATCGACTTCACCGCCGAACCCTTCGCCAGTAGCGGCCTGTTCGCCATCACCGGGCCGACCGGGGCGGGCAAGACCACCTTGCTGGACGCCATCTGCCTGGCGCTCTATCACCGCACGCCGCGCATGAGCAAGGTGGGCGGAGAGAGCAACGAACTCATGACCCGTCACACCGGCGACTGCCTCGCCGAGGTGGAATTCGCCGTGCGTGGCGAGCGCTATCGAGCCTTCTGGAGCCAGAGACGCGCCCGCGACCGCGCCGATGGCGCCCTGCAGCCGCCCAAGGTGGAACTGGCCAGGCTCGACGGCAGCATCCTCGCCGAAAAGACCGGCGACAAGCTCAGACTCACCGAAGAACTCACCGGCCTCGACTTCGAGCGCTTCACCCGTTCCATGCTCTTGGCCCAGGGGGGCTTCGCCGCCTTCCTGGAAGCCAGCGCCAGCCAGCGCGCCGAATTGCTGGAAGAGCTGACCGGGACCGCGGTGTACGGGCAGATCTCCCAGCGGGTGTTCGAACGCGCGCGCGAGGCCAAGGGCGTGCTGGAGGGCCTGCGCCAACGCGTCGCCGGGGTCGAGGTGCTGGATGACGAAAGCCGCCAGGCACTGGCCGCCGAAGGCACCGGCCTGGCGCAGCGCGAAGAACGCCTGGGCGCGGACCTCAAGACCTTGCAGGTCCAGCGCCAGTGGCTGAGCGCCCTGGAGCAGGCGACGGCGGGCGAGCAGCAGGCCGCCACCCGGCTGGCTGCGGCGCAGCAGGCCTGGGACGCCGCCGAGCCGCAGCGCCAACGGCTGGCCGCGGCCGAGCCGGCGGCGCGGCTGCTGCCCATCGAACAGGCCTGGCGTGAGGCCGCGGCGCGTGAACAGCGCAGCCGGGACGAACTGGCCCAGCTCGACCAGCGGATCCAGACCCTGGCCAGCCGCCGCGACGCCGCCCTGGCCCAGGCCCTGGGCGCCAGTGGCGAACAGCTGCGCCAGGCCGAGGCGGAGCAGGCGCAGGCGCTGGATGAGCAACAGCGCCTGGAGCAGAGTCTGGCCGAGCGGACCCGCCATGCCGAACTCGGCGAGCGCCTGGGCGACTGGCGCAGCCAGCTGGCCCTGCGCGACGAAAGAGCCGAGGCCCTGGCGCGCCTGACGCGCCGCCAGGAGGAACAGACCCGTCAGCTGCAGCTGCTGGCCGAGGAACGCGAGGCCCAGCAGGGGGCGCTGACCCGTGCGCAGGCGCAGGCCGCCCAGGCCCAGTCGGCGGAGCAGGCCCAGAACGAACGCTGGCAGGCCGCACTGGACGGCCGCGACGAAAAGGCCTGGCGCGCCCTCTGGCAGGCGGCGCTGGGACGGGTCAACGAGGTGGACCAGCTGGACCAACTGGTCGAGCGTCGGCGTCAGCTGCAGGCCCAGCTGGAGCGCCTGGCGCGCAGCCAGGGTGAGCGCCAGCGCCAGCATGGCGAGCATCAGGTGCGCCTGGAGGCCCTGCGTGGACGCTATCGTGAAGTCGCCCAGCAGGTGCGCGAGCGCGAAAAGCTGCTCGAACAGGAAAGGGTCATCCGCAGCCTGGAAGCCCAGCGCGCCGAGTTGCAGCCCGACGAACCCTGTCCGCTGTGCGGCTCCCGCGAACACCCCGCGGTGGCCGACTATGCCGCCTTGGACGTCTCCGCCACCCAGACCGCCCTGCAGGACGCCAAGGCCGAGCTGGAGCGCCTGACCCAGGAAGGCAAGGACCTCAGCGAAGCCCTGGCGGCGCTCAAGGCGCAACTCGATCAGGCCAACGAGCAGCAGACCGAGGCCAGTCAGCAGCTGGACCAGTTGGGCGAGCTCTGGCGCCAGCGTTGCACGGCCCTGGGCGCCGATCCCGAGGCGCCCGGTGCCATCGCCGAATTGCGCCGCCGGCAGGATCAGGAACTGGCGCGCATCCAGCAGGTGCTCGCCACCCTCGATGGCCTGCGTCAGCAGGGCGAGGAGGGGCGCAACGAAGCCCAGCGCCTGGCGCGTCAGCAGGCCGATGCCGAACAGCGCCTGGCGCTGGCCGAGGCCGCCTGGGAGCGGGCGCGCCTGGCGCTGGCCGAAGGTGCCGAGGAGCTGCGTCAGGCCCAGGTACAACAGGCCAGGGCCGAGCTGCAGCTGGGCGAGGAACTGGCTGGCTGGGGCCATGAGGTCCCCGGTCGTGCCGGCGAATGGCTGGCCCAGCGCGACCAGGAGTGGCGGCTCTGGCAGGCCGACAGCCAGCGCGCTCAGGCCTTGCAGCAGCTGCACAAGGAGCTCGCCCAGCGCCTGGCCATCCTGGCCCCGCTGGTCGCGACCTGGCGCCAGCGCGCCGGCGAGGTCACCCCCGCCCCGGTAGCGCCGGAGGCCGCTACGGCCGTGCTCGCCGAGGCGACCGCGACCTGGGAAGACTGCCGCGAGCAGGGTGCGGCGCTGCAGGGCACGCACCAGGCGCTGCACGAGCGGCTGGCGGGTGAGGTGCAACTGGCCCGCGAAGCCGGCGAGCGCTGGCAGGCCGCCCTGGCCGCCAGTGCCTTCGCCGATGCCGCGGCCTGGCGCGCCGCGCAACTGGACGACGACGAGCACTCCGTCCTGACCGCGGAGCGCACCCGCCTCGAGACCGCCCTGACCGAAGCCCGCGCCCTGGCAGGGGCCGCGCGGGAGCGGTACGCCGCCCTGGCTGCAGAGCCGCTCACCGAGCGCAGCGCCGCCGAGCTGGATGCCGAACTGGCCGCCGCCGGCGCCGAATTGCGCGCCCTGGGTCAGCGCCAGGGCGAGGTCAATGCCGCCCTGCGCGAAGACGAACGGCGGCGGGACGGCCTGCAGGCGCTGCTCGGCGAGATCGCCGCCCAGGAGCGCGATCACGATCTCTGGCAGCATCTCAACGGCCTGATCGGCTCGGCGGATGGCGCCAAGTTCCGCAAGTTCGCCCAGGGCCTGACCCTGGATCACCTGGTGCACCTGGCCAATGGTCAGCTGATGCGCCTGCACGGTCGCTATCGACTCTTCCGGCGTCAGGCCGCCGAACTGGAGTTGCAGATCCTCGACACCTGGCAGGCCGATGCCCTGCGCGACATCCGCACCCTTTCCGGCGGCGAGAGCTTCCTGGTGAGCCTGGCCCTGGCGCTGGCCCTGTCGGATCTGGTCAGCCAGCGCACCGGCATCGATTCGCTGTTTCTCGACGAAGGCTTCGGCACCCTGGATGGCGAGACCCTGGAGGTCGCCCTGGATGCCCTCGACCAGCTCAATGCAAGTGGCAAGACCATCGGCATCATCAGCCACGTGGAGGCCCTCAAGGAGCGCATCCCGGTGCAGCTCAAGGTGCGCAAGGGCGTCGGCCTTGGCCATAGCGGCCTGGAGCGGCGCTATGCGGTGGAGAAAAACGCTACCGAGTGAGTAATTTTTCCGGTGCAGTGGTCGAAGCCCAGCGCGAAGCGAAACGTCGAAACTGTTAACGTAGACGGGTTCGCCTCGTCTGCTGGCGTTATGACATCTCCTTCTCCTACCGGCCACTAACCACCATGTCCCAGTTCCTTGCCGTCGGCCTGTTCGAATACGATCCCAGCCGCGCCAGATGGCGCGCGGATGCTGCCTGCGCGGCCATGCTGGAACGGGACGCCGAGGTACTGGCCCGGGGGCTCGCGCCCGCCGAGTTGCTGAGCGATCTGCAGAGCCGCAGCGCGCCACCCGAGGGCCTGCTGCCCGCCCCGGGGCAGGTCTGGGAGGCCTGGCGCCAGGGCGCCGATGGCCAGCTGCGCTGCCTGCAGTTCCAGCGGCGCGAGGCCGGCGGCGTACTGCTGGACGTCACCGCGCAGCGTCGCCATGAAGCCGAACTCTGGCAGGGCGAGGCCTTCAAGCGCAGCGTCATGGTCTGCAGCGTCGACTGCATCAAGCTGATCGATCTGGAAGGGCGCCTGGAGTACATGAATCCGGGCGGTCTCATGGTCATGGAGATCGACGACTTCATTCCCTTCCAGGGCCGCCTCTGGGCCGAACTCTGGCCCGAGGAGCAGCGCCATGAGGTGACCGCCGCCATCGAGGCGGCGCGGCAGGGTGGCATCGGCCGCTTCACCGGACTCGCGCCCACCGCCAAGGGCACCCGGCGCTGGTGGGACGTGGTGGTCACGCCGATCCTCGGCGATGACGGCAGCCCGCTGAAATTCCTCTCCATTTCCCGCGACGTCAGCGAAGCCGTCCATACCCGCGAGGCGCTGGACGAACTCAATCGCAACCTCGAAGAGCGCATCGAGGTGCGCAGCCAGGAACTGGTGGCCCTGGAAGAAGAGTTGCGCCAGGCGCAGAAGATGGAAGCCATCGGCCAACTCACCGGCGGCATCGCCCACGACTTCAACAACCTGCTGACCGGCATCGTCGGCTCCCTCGACCTGATGCGCCGCCGGGTGCAACAGGGCCGTATCCAGGAGCTGGAACGCTACCTGGACACCGCCACCCGCTCGGCGGAGAACGCCGCGGCCCTGACCCAGCGGCTGCTGGCCTTCGCCCGCCGCCAGGTGCTCGAACCCCGCCCGGTGGATGCCGGCCAGCTGGTGCAGGGCATGCACGAATTGCTGCGCCACAGCCTGGGCAAGAAGATCCGCAAGGACGTCCAGCTCGACACCGACCTCTGGCTGCTGCACTGCGATCCGCACCAGCTGGAAAACGCCATCCTCAACCTGGCCATCAACGCCCGCGACGCCATGCCCGAGGGCGGCAACCTGAGCATCCGGGTGGACAATGTCAGCGGACCCCTGAGCATCGGTCTGCCGATCGAGACGGTGGACGGCGATTTCGTCCGCATCCAGGTCTGCGATACCGGCACCGGCATGGACGCCGATACCCTCAAGCGCGCCTGCGAACCCTTCTTCACCACCAAACCCAGCGGGCGCGGCACCGGACTCGGGCTGTCGATGATCTACGGTTTCGTCCGCCAGTCCGGTGGCCAGGTGGAGATCCACTCGGTGGTGGGCGAGGGCACCTGCATCAGCCTCTATCTGCCGCGGCTGCTGGCCCGGCCGGCGCCGGAAAGCGCACCCAACGACGCCGAGGGCCCGGTGCTGCCGGAAGTCTCCGGCGACTGCGCGCTGATCGTCGAAGAAGAGCGCGAAGTCCGCGTCATCATCGGCGAGGTGTTGGCGGAACTGGGCTACACGCCGTTGGCGGTGGCCGACAGCGCCACCGCTGTCGCGCTCATCGCCTCCGGCACCCTGCGCATCGACCTGCTGGTGACCAGTCTCGGTCTCGCCGGGCTGGACGGCCGGCAACTGGCCGAGCAGGCGCGAGCCACCACGCCCGGACTGCCGGTGCTCTATCTGTCCGGCCAGGCGGATCCGGCGTCCCTGCCGGAGCTGGCGGAAGAGGGCGTCGAACTTATCGGCAAACCCTTCGGCCTGGAAGAGCTGGCGCGCTGCGTGAGGCGTCTGCGTCCGGGCGGCTGAGCCGGTCGCGGCGAACTGTCGCGGCGCGCCAGGGTCGATCCTTTCGAGTCGCAACCTCCGTTGCGGCTGCTGTCGTGTCGACAAGAAAAGGAGCGCTTCATGAAACGCCTGCCACCTGCGCCACCCGCGCGGATGCTCGTCCTGTCCCTGTCCATCGCCTTTCTCGCCGCCTGCGCCCATGAGGGCAGCAAGCCGGAAACCCCGACCTGGAGTTGGCGCGATGCCAGCAACGCCCGCGCCGTGCCGCCGGACCAGGCCTATCCCGAGCTGTTCACCGCGGTACAGCAGGGCAAGCTGTTCAGCGACCAGAAGCACTTCGTCGATGCCCTGCCCAAGCGCAATCCAGCCGACATCCGCCAGGACTACCTGGCCCAGCGCGACAAGCCGGGCTTCGACCTCAAGGCCTTCGTCAGCGCCAACTTCGAAGAATCCGATCCGATCAAGGCCGCCCCGCCCAAGGCGGGGGCCGACCTGCCCACCCACGTCAAGGACCTCTGGCCGGTGCTGACCCGCCATTACGAAGAGGTGCCGGCCTACAGCAGCCTGCTGCCGCTGCCCAAGCCCTATGTGGTGCCGGGTGGCCGCTTCCGTGAGGTCTACTACTGGGATTCCTACTTCACCATGCTGGGGCTGGCCAAGGACGGGCGCACCGACCTGGTCCGCGACATGGTGGACAACTTCGCCCATGAGATCGACGTCTACGGTCACATCCCCAACGGCAACCGCAGCTACTACCTGAGTCGCTCGCAACCGCCGTTCTTCGCCTACATGGTCGACCTGCAGGCCAGCCTGGAAGGCGACTCCGCCTATCGTCGCTACCTGCCGCAGCTGCAGAAGGAATACGCCTACTGGATGGCCGGCGCCGAAGGCCTGCAACCGGGCCAGGCCAATGCCCATGTGGTCAGACTCGCCGATGGCACCCTGCTCAATCGCTACTGGGATGCCCGCGACACCCCGCGTCAGGAGTCCTACATGGAAGACCTGGCCACCGCCGCCCAGGCCAAGGGCCGACCGGCCGGCGAGGTCTATCGTGACCTGCGCGCCGGCGCCGAGAGCGGTTGGGACTTCTCCTCGCGCTGGCTGGGCGACGGCAAGACCCTGGCGACCATCCGCACCACCGCCATCGCGCCGGTAGACCTCAACAGCCTGCTCTATCACCTGGAGCAGACCATCGCCAAGGCCTGCGATAAGACCGGCGAGGCCAGTTGCGTCCAGGCCTACAGCCAGAAGGCCAAGACCCGTCAGCAGGCCATCGACCGCTACCTGTGGAATCCCGCCGGTTACTACACCGACTTCGACTGGCAGGCCAAGCGCCGCACCGACAAGCTCTCCGCCGCCACCCTGTTCCCGCTGTTCGTGGGCGCCGCCAGCCAGAGCAGTGCCGACCAGACCGCGGCGACCGTGGCCAACCAGCTGCTGCGTCCGGGCGGCATCGCCACCACCACGGTCAAGACCGGCCAGCAGTGGGACGAACCCAATGGCTGGGCACCGCTGCAGTGGGTGGCCGTGGACGGCCTGCGCCGCTACCAGCAGGACAAGCTGGCTGCCGACATCGGCACCCGCTTCCTGACCCAGGTGCAGAACCTCTACGCCCGGGAGCAGAAGCTGGTGGAGAAATACGACCTCACCGGCGGCCAGGGCGGTGGCGGCGGTGAATACGAGTTGCAGGACGGCTTCGGCTGGACCAATGGCGTCACGCTCAAGCTGCTCGAACTCTACAAACCGCAACCCGGCGCGAAATAGGGCCAAAAAAAGGTCCGCTACGGCGGACCTTTTTCATGGCGTGAAATCCGTAGGTTGGGCTGAGACAGCTCCATCGTCGAAGCCCAACAATCTGGAAGTGATGACTCACCCATTGGGCTTCGCTGCGCTCAACCCAACCTACGGTCGGCTCTTTCCCCTCTCCCTCCGGGAGAGGGCCGGGGTGAGGGCAAACCCTACGCCAGATCCATCCGAATACTGACGCTAGATTTCACAGCGGATCCACCGGCGGCGCATCGTCCTCGTCGGCCGGCAACTCCGCCGGATGCAGCCCTTCCGGGTCTTCATCCTCGGGCAGCGGCAGGATGGCGTTCATCAGCTGTACTCCGGATTGCGCGGATTCTTCTGCGGCAGGCGCTCCTCTACCGGCTTGTCATCCGGATCTTCGCCCACGGGCTCCTCGGGATCGGGCGCGATGTCCGGATCGATGTCCAGGTCGTCGGGGTTTTCCTTGATCTGATCGTTCATGCGGCCTCCGCGAGTGGTTGTCAAACGTTGGGCAGAGCCCCTGGCGCGAAGTTCGCCACCGGCGATCAGCGATAGCCTCTGGCCTGCAGATCGAACAGCTGGGCATAGCGACCACCGCTGGCCAGCAACCCCTCGTGATCGCCCCGCTCGCGGATCTCCCCATCTTCCAGCACCAGGATCTGGTCGGCGTTGCGCACGCTGGAGAAGCGATGGGAGATCAGCAGGGTCATGCGTTGCTGCGCCTGGGCGCGAAAGCGCTCGAAGATCACCGCCTCGGCCGCGGCGTCCAGCGCGGCGGTGGGTTCGTCCAGCACCAGGATGTCGGCGTCCTCGCGCATGTAGGCGCGCGACAGGGCGATCTTCTGCCACTGCCCGCCGGACAGTTCCTGGCCGCCCATGAACCAGCGTCCGAGCTGAGTCTCGTAGCCCTCGCGCAGACCGGCGATGACCTCGTCGGCCAGCCCCTGCTCGGCCGCCTTGCGCCAGCGCGCCTCGTCATTGAAGGCCTGGGTGTCGCCGACGCCCAGGTTTTCACCGGCGGTGAGCTGGTAGCGGATGAAGTCCTGGAAGATGACGCCGATGCGCCTGTGCAGGGCCGCCGGCTGCCACTCCTGCAGATCGCTGCCATCGAGCAGGATACGGCCTTGCGTCGGGCTGTGCAGGCGGGTCAGCAACTTGATCAGGGTGGTCTTGCCCGAACCGTTGGCCCCCACCAGCGCTAGGCTCTGGCCCGGCGCCAGGTGAAAGCCGATGTCCTTGAGCGTTGGCGCGGCCGCACCCGGATAGGTGAAGCCGACCCCTTCGAATCTCAGGCCGTCGCCAGGCTGGCTGCCGGCGGTGAGGCTGCCGCCTTCGGCGCTGGTCGGCTGGCCCAGGTAGTCATAGAGATTGCTCAGGTAGAGGCTGTCCTCGTAGAGGCCGCCCAGGGCGGTCAGGCTGGCGCTGACCGCGGCCTGGCCCTGGCGGAACAGGGTGAGATAGAGGGTCATCTGGCCCAGGCTCAGGCGGCCGCGCACGGTATCGAGCACCACCCAGGCATAGGCGGCATAGAAGGCGAGGGTGCCCAGCAGGCCAAAGACGAAACCCCAGCCGTCACGTCTCAGCGTCAGGCGGCGGTCCTCGGCGTAGAGCTTGGCGAAGGTGGTGCGATAGCGCTCCAGCAGCAGCGGCGCCAGGCCGAACAGCTTGACCTCCTTGATGTAGGCCTCGTGGGAAAGCAGCGTCTCCAGATAGGTCTGGCGGCGGGTCTCGGGCGCACGCCGGCTGAACAGGCGAAAGGCATCGCCGGAAAAGCGCGCCTCAGCCAGGAACACCGGTAGGGCGCCCACCACCAGCAACAGCAGCGCCCAGGGCGAGAAATGCACCAGCAACACGGCGAAGCTGATCAGGGAAATGAGGTTCTGCAACAGGGTCAGGGACTTGGTCACCAGCGCCAGGGGCCGGATGGAGGCCTCGCGCCGGGCCCGCACCAGCTTGTCGTAGAAGTCGGCGTCCTCGAATTGTGCCAGCGACAGGGTCTGGGCCTTTTCCAGGATCAGCAGATTCACGGTCTGCCCAAGGCGTACCCGCAGCAGCGATTGCTGCACCGACAGCAGCCGCTGGGCGCCCGCCAGGGCCGCCAGTACCCCGGCTTCGGCCAGCACGAACTTCAGTACCGGCCACAGCGGTGCCTGGCCCTGGTCGGCATGCAGCCGCATGGCCGCCACCACGGCATCGACGATGCGCTGCCCCAGCCAGGCGGCCAGCGCCGGCAGCAGGCCGGCGACGAGGGTCGCCAGGATCAGGCCGATCATCAGCGCGGGAGAGGTACTCCAGACCAGGCCGGCAGCGCGGCGCATCTGCTGTTGCACGATAGCGAAGGAGGTCGAGAGGGCCATGGCGGATCTTCGGCGGGGGTCAGCATTAGTCGAGGCGGCGGTCGCCATGTTCCCCAGGCTATGGCAAAAGGCTTACATCGACTGGTGTCACCTGGCCATGTCGCCACCTGCGGGGGCTGCGTAATCTACACCCATCAGCCGCGCAGGATGCGCAGCCCTGAGGTCACGGACGAAGACCAGGCCAGGATGGCGCCTGCCAGGATGTTGGGATGGTCGCAACAAAGAACCCGCTTCGGCGGGTTTTTTGTTGGGCGCGATTCAGGGTTGGCGGGCGGACCGGGCGGGGTATGGCAAAAGGCTTACACGCACTGGTGTCACCTGGCCATGTTGCCACCTGCGGGTGCTGCGTAATCTACACCCATCAGCCGCGCAGGATGCGCAGCCCTGAGGTCACGGACGAAGACCAGGCCAGGATGGCGCCTGACAGGACGTTGGGATGGTCGCAACAAAGAACCCGCTTCGGCGGGTTTTTTGTTGGGCGTGATTCAGGATTGGCGGGCGGACCGGGCGGGGTATGGCAAAAGGCTTACACGCAGTGGTGTCACCTGGCCATGTTGCCACCTGCGGGGGCTGCGTAATCTACACCCATCAGCCGCGCAGGATGCGCAGCTCTGAGGTCACGGACGAAGACCAGGCCAGGATGGCGCCTGACAGGATGTTGGGATGGTCGCAACAAAGAACCCGCTTCGGCGGGTTTTTTGTTTTGGGCGTCATTCCGGATTGGCAGGGGCTTCGGGTCCGGGTTCCGCGGCGATGCGGTTGCGGCCGGCGCCCTTGGCTGCATAGAGCGCCCGGTCGGCGCCTTCGGTGAGGGTGTAGGCATCCATCCCGGCCCTGTGGGTGGCCAGGCCGACGCTCAGGGTGATGGGACGTCGTGACCAGGCGTGGTTGGCGACGGCGGCGCGGCAGCGCTCGGCCACCAGGTGGGCCGCGGTGAGATCGGCACCCGGCAGCAGGATGGCGAATTCCTCGCCGCCGTAGCGAAAGCAGGCGTCGTTGTCGCGACAGCTCTGCAGCAGCAGCTGGCCGACGGCCTGCAAGGCGCTATCACCCGCCTGGTGACCATAGGCGTCGTTGTAGGCCTTGAAGTGATCCACGTCGATCAACAGCATGGACAGCGGCGTGCGCTGCTCCTCGGCGCGCAGCAGGTGCTCCGCCAGGCGCAGGTCGAAGGCGCGTCGATTGAACAGGCCGGTCAGGGCATCGGTGACGCTGCGCTGCTCGGCGGCCTGCATCATGCCCAGCAACTGGCGCTGCGAGGCCTCCAGCATGTGCTGTTGCTCGATGTGCTCGGTGACGTCCACCGACAGGCCCGCCAGGGCGATGCCCTGGCGGGTGACCAGGGGAAACTTGTAGGACTGCCAGAAGAGGCGGCGGCCATCGAGGGCGGTCATGCGCTCGACGAGGCGGCTCGGCTTGAGTTCGTTCATCACCTGCTCGTCGACCTGGCGAAAACGGGGCGCCGCCTCTGGCCAGATGGTGAAGTCGTCCTGGCCGATGACCTCGTCGCGGGTCAATTCCAGCTGCTGCAGAAACGGCTCGTTGACATAGCGGTAGCGCCAGTCGCGGTCCTTGATGTAGGCGATGAAGGGCCCGTTGTTCATGAAGGCGGAAAAGTTGATGTCCAGCTCTTCCAGCTGGCGCAGGGTCTCGCGCTGTTGCAGCAGGATGATGACCTGTCGGGCCAGCCGTTGCAGGTTGTCGACCTGAGCCGTCTCGAAACGCCGAACCCGGTCGTCCATCACGCAGAGGGTGCCCAGGGCGACCCCGTGCCGGTCGAGCAGGGGGATGCCCAGGTAGGCACGCATCCCTTCCAGCCCGGGAGCGGACCGGAGATGGGCGACGCGTGGGTCGCCTTGCAGGTCTTCCACCAGGAAGGGTTCACGCGGGGTACGGATCGCCAGGTGGCAGAGGGAGGCGTCGACCGGCACCTCGGCTAGCGTCAGGCCCTGACAGGCCTTGAACCAGAGACGGTGTCGATCGGCGAGGGTGATGAAGGCCACCGGCGCCCGGGTCAGCTGGCAGGCCAGGACGACGATGTCCTGGTAGGCGGCTTCGACGCCGCTATCGAGAATCTGCAACTCGCTCAGGGCGTGGAGACGCTGGGCGTCATCGGGGGCAGTCATGCGGGCTCGCGAAGGCGGGATGTCTGGCTAGAGCATAGTACCCGGGGTGGCCGAGGAAAACTGCAGCCTTGCCACAGTCCGCCGGGGTGCCGGTCGGTACCGGCACCCCGGCGTGCTCGGCTAGCGCCGGGGTTGCAGCAGCAGTGCCACCAGGGCGCTCCAGCCGGTCTGGTGGGAAGCCCCGAGTCCGCGGCCGTTTTCACCGTGGAAATACTCGTGGAACAGCACCAGGTCGCGACTGCGTGGATCGTTCTGCAATTGCGGATAGTCGACCATGCTCGGGCGCTTGCCATCGGCGTCCTTGAGGAACAGCCGGGTCAGGCGCTGGCTGAGGCCGTCGGCGACCTCTTCCAGATTGGCCAGGTAGCCCGAACCGCTGGGATATTCCACCGAGAAGCTGTCGGCGTAGTAGCGGTGGAATTCGTGCAGCGACTCGATGAGCATGTAGTTGATCGGCATCCACAGCGGTCCGCGCCAGTTGGAATTGCCGCCGTACAGGCGCGAATCCGATTCCGCCGGCTGGTAGCGGGCGCTGAGCAGGTTGCCGTCGGCCTGGCGCATCTCGAAGGGTTGCTGTTCGTGGGCCTTGGACAGCGAGCGGATGCCGTATTCGGAAAGGAATTCGTTGTCATCCAGCATGCGCTTGAGCAGCAGCTTGGTGCGATGGCCGCGCAGCAGCGAGAGCAGGAATCGGTTGCCCTGGCCGGGCTCGGTCCAGCGCGAGACCAGCCGGGCGAGATCCGGACGCTGGCGCAGGAAGCCGCGCAGCCGTCCGCCGAGGCCGGGAAGGCCCTCGTGCTCGCGCTGTTCCAGCACCTGCACCGCGAACAGCGGGATGAGGCCGACGATGGACCTCAGGCGCAGCGGCTCGGCGCTGCCATCCGCCTTGTGCAGGACGTCATAGAAGAATTCGTCCTGTTCGTCCCAGAGGCCGTCTTCGCGGTCGTCGCTGTGGTTGATGGCGCCGGCGATGTGCAGGAAGTGCTCGAAGAACTTGACCCCCAGATCGACGTACACCGGATTTTCCTTGGCCAGCTCCAGGGCGATGCGCATCAGGTCCAGGGCATAGGCGGCCATCCAGGCGGTGCCGTCGGCCTGGTCCAGGTGATAGCCCTCCGGCAGCGGTGCCGAGCGATCGAAGAGGGCGATGTTGTCCAGGCCGAGAAAGCCGCCCTGGAAGATGTTGCGACCCTCGGTGTCCTTGCGGTTGATCCACCAGGAGAAATTCAGCAGGAGCTTGTGGAAGACACGCTCGAGAAAGACCCGGTCGCCCACCCCGGTCAGGGACTTTTCCTGCAGGTAGACGTGCCAGGTGGCCCAGGCATGCACCGGCGGATTGGCGTCCTCGAAATTCCACTCGTAGGCCGGCAGCTGGCCATTGGGGTGCATGAATCTGTCCTTCACCAGCAGCAGCAACTGCTGCTTGGCGAAGCCGGGATCGATCAGGGCATAGGCCACCGCCTGGAAGGCCAGGTCCCAGGAGGCGTACCAGGGGTACTCCCATTTGTCCGGCATGGAGACGATGTCGAAATTGAGCAGGTGCCGCCAGTGGCCGTTGCGGATGCGCTGGCGCTGCGCCGGCGGCGTCGGCTGGGCCGGATCGCCATCGAGCCAGCGATTGACCTCGAAATAGTAGAGCTGCTTGGACCAGAGCAGGCCGGCCAGGGCCTGGCGCTGCACCAGGCGGGCATCGGGATCGGCGATCTTTTCCTGCAGGGCGGCATAGAAGGCATCGGCTTCGGCGATGCGCTCGGCAAAGATCGCATCGGCATCCACCGACAGCGCATTGGTGGGCGCCAGACGCAGGTAGACCACGGTCTTGGCGCCACCCTCCAGTTCCACGGCGAAATGGGCGGCCGCCTTGCTGCCGAAGTCGCGGCGGATCGCCTCGCGGGCGCCGCGCACCACGTAGTCGTTGATGCCGTCCTTGAAGGGGCCCTCGGCAGCTTCACCGGTCAGGCGGGGCAGGTTGGTTTCGTTGTTGCAGAACAGCCACTCGGCCTCGCGTGGGCCCCAGGCGCTGACCACCAGGTCGGGCCGGTCGAAATAGCTGGCGCGAACCTGGTCGCCTTCCAGGCTGAGCATGGAGCGCGGCGGGGTACCGGTCCAGGCCCAGGTGTTGCGCGACCAGATCTGCGGCAGCACCCGCAGGCTGGCGCGCTCGGTCCCGCGATTTTCCACGGTGACCCGCATGAGGATGTCGTCGGGGGTGTGCTTGGCGTATTCGACGGTGACGTCGAAATAGCGGTCCTCGGCGAAGACGCCGGTGTCGAGGATCTCGAATTCGCGATCGTTCAGCCCGCGCCGGGCGTTTTCCTCGGTGAGCTGGGCATAGGGAAAGGCGGCGTGGGGGTACTTGTAGAGCATCTTCTGGTAGGCGTGGCTCGGCACCCCGTCCAGGTAGAAGTACAGCTCCTTGACGTCCTCGCCATGGTTGCCCTCGGCGTTGGTCAGGCCGAACAGCCGTTCCTTGAGGAAGGGGTCGCGCTCGTTCCAGAGGGCGATGCCCAGGCACCATTGCTGGGCCTTGTCGCAGAAACCGGCCAGGCCGTCTTCGCCCCAGCGATAGGCGCGGCTGCGCGCATGGTCGTGGGGAAAGTAGCGCCAGGCGTCGCCGTCGGCGCTGTAGTCTTCACGGACCGTGGCCCACTGGCGCTCGCTCAGGTAGGGTCCCCACTGTCGCCAGGCGGCGGCGTCGGTATCAGCCAGGCGCTGGCCTTCTCGGGTATGCAGGATGCCCGGGGCGGGATGTGCCGTCATCGTGTCTCCAGATTCAGGTAACGGTTAAGGCTCGAGGATAGATCACCATTGTGGCGTGCAAAGAGCGGCCTCGGCGTATCGCTGCAGTTTTAGTGCCTGTCTGGCAGGAAAAAATTCACGCCGTTGCGGTTTTCGTCACAGGGCTCCGGCCGCGGCAAGGGCTCTAGCCCGGGCCGGACGCGGGCGAAAAAAAGCCCCACGCCGGATCCGGGTGGGGCCTTTGGTCTTCGCGGTGAGCCCGCTGCGTACGCAGCGGGCCTGGCAGCGACTTACAGTGCCATGTCGTTGGCGGCCTTTTCGACACGTGGAGCGCTGGCGGTGGCCTTGGCGTTCTCGGTGCCGGTGGCGACCGGCGGGGTGGCCAGTTGCAGGACTTCGGCGGTGTAGTTCCACTCCTGCTGCACGCGCGCGGGGTCGCTGTTCAGCTTGGTGCCGTAGCTGGGCACGATCTGGTGCAGCTTGGCTTGCCACTCCGGGGTCGCGACCTTGTCCTTGAACACCTTCTCCAGCACGCTCAGCATGATGGGGGCGGCGGTCGAGGCACCCGGGGAGGCGCCCAGCAGGCCGGCGATGCTGCCGTCCTTGGCGGCGACGATCTCGGTGCCCAGCTTCAGCACGCCACCCTTGTCGGCGTCGCGCTTGATGATCTGCACGCGCTGACCGGCCTGCCACAGGCGCCAGTCTTCCTTCTTGGCGTTGGGGAAGTACTCGCGCAGGGCGGCCATGCGGTCGTCATCCGACAGCATCAGCTGACCGGCGAGGTATTCCACCAGCGGGTACTCGGCCACGCCCACGCGGACCATCGGCCAGGCGTTGTGGGTGTTGGTGCTGGTCAGCAGGTCCAGGTAGGAACCCTGCTTGAGGAACTTGGTGGAGAAGGTGGCGAAGGGCCCGAACAGGATCACGCGCTTGCCATCGAGCATGCGGGTGTCCAGGTGCGGAACCGACATCGGCGGTGCGCCCACCGAAGCCTTGCCGTAGGCCTTGGCCAGGTGCTGCTGGGCGATCTCGGGATTGTCGGTGACCAGGAAGGAGCCGCCCACCGGGAAGCCGGCGTAGTCGTTGGCTTCGGGGATGCCCGACTTCTGCAGCAGGTGCAGGGCACCGCCGCCGGCACCGATGAAGACGAACTTGGCGTCGGTCTCGGTCTTCTTGCCGTCCTTGAGGTTCTTGTACTCCACGCGCCAGCTGCCATCGGCATTGCGGGTGATGTTCTCGACTTCGCTGGACAGATTCAGCTTGAAGTTCGGCTTGGACTGCAGGTTGGCGGCGAACTGGCGGGTGATCTCGCCGAAGTTGACGTCGGTGCCCAGCGGACTCCAGGTGGCGGCGATCTTCTGCTTGGGATCGCGGCCTTCCATCATCAGCGGAACCCACTGCTTGATCTGCGCGGGATCCTCGGAGTACTGCATGCCGGAGAACAGCGGGCTGGCCTTGAGCGCCTCGTAGCGCTTCTTCAGGAAGGCGATGTTCTCGTCACCCCAGACGAAGCTCATGTGCGGGGTGCTGTTGATGAAGCTCTTCGGGTCCTTGAGGACGCCGTTCTTGACCTGCCAGGACCAGAATTGACGGGAGATCTGGAAGGCTTCGTTGATCTCGATGGCCTTGGAAATGGTGACCTTGCCGTCCTTGTCTTCCGGGGTGTAGTTCAGCTCGGCCAGGGCGGAGTGGCCGGTACCGGCGTTGTTCCAGCCGTTGGAGCTCTCGTCGGCGACCTTGTCCAGGCGCTCGACCATTTCCATGGTCCAGTTCGGCTCCAGCTCGTTCAGCCAGATGCCCAGGGTGGAGCTCATGATGCCGCCGCCGATCAGCAGGACGTCGACCTTCTTGGTGTCTTCGGCCTGTGCGGTGCCCAGGGCGGAGGCGATGGCGACGCCGAGCAGCGCGCCAGTCATTTTCTTCAGCATGTGGTCTCTCGTTCGATAGAAGCTGGGTCTGCTTATCGAGTTTCGGTGCGGTGCGGCACCATGGCACATGGGTGGATGTGCAGTGGGCGAGGCAGAATGCAGCCGGAAACACGCAAGGGCAGGTTCTTGTCCCTCCACCGCCCCTCTCTCATGAGTCACCGGAGGAGTCGGAGCAAAAACGCGATGCACGGCCTTGGCAGCGGCTGGCCGGAGACGAGGTCTCGGGCGCGGCTGCATGCGCGTGGCGTTTTTGTTGCCGGACATTTTAATGGGAAGGGGTAGGGCTGCCTAGCCTGCAATTCATTGGCTTTGCCTATTAGCCTTTGGTCTAATCTCGTGTGACGCCGGTCAAAGTCCCGTCAGATGGGTCGTCGAGCGCACCGGAGCGGCTCCAGGCGCGGCCGCGCAGGCAGCCGGCAGCACCGACGAAACCGGTCAGAAAGCCGCCGAAGGGTCGTCGTTCAAGCGCGGGGCGGTCGGTCAGGCGAAGCGCCAGGCGAGAAAGCGGCTCTGCTTCTGGCCCTGGGCCATGGCGACGACGCGGACCTCGCCGGCCTGCTCGCGGCGCAACGCCGCCTGCAACGGCGGCAGGTTGCTGGCCTTGGATACCAGGCAGGTGAACCAGCCGACTTGGCGTGCGCAGGCACGGCTCTCGCGGATCATCCGGTCGATGAAGGCCGCCTCGCCGCCGGGACACCAGAGTTCGGCCGCCTGGCCGCCGAAATTGAGCAGGGGTACCTGCTTGCCGGTGGTCTTGCCCAGATTCTTCCACTTGCGCTGGCTGCCGCGGACGGCATCGTCGGGGCTGGCGTGGAAGGGCGGATTGCACAGGGTGGCGGCATAGCGCTCGCCGGGTTGCAGGATGCCGGCAAAGATCGCCTGAGGCTCCGGCTGCAGACGCAACTCGATGGCGGCGGCGCAATCCGGATTGGCCGCCAGGGTGCGTCCGAAGGCATCCAGCGCCGCCGGAGCGATGTCGCTGCCAACGAAGTGCCAGCCATACTCCTTGAAGCCGATCAGCGGATAGACGCCATTGGCGCCCGTACCCACGTCCAGCAAGCGCGTCGACTCGCCCCGGGGAATCCGGCCGCCATTGCCCTCGGCCAGCAGGTCGGCCAGGTGGTGCAGGTAATCCGCCCGACCGGGAATCGGTGGGCAGAGAAAATCGGCGGGAATGTCCCAGTCGCGCACGCCGTGATGCAACGCCAGCAGGGCCCGGTTGAGCGCCCGGACCGCCTGGGGGTCGGTGAAATCGATGGACAGATTGCCCCGCGGCGTCGGTGCCACGAAGGGCCTGAGCGCTGGGTTCGCGCGCATCAGGGCGGGAAAGTCGTAGCTGGCCGGGGGGGGGTGGGGGGGGTGGGGGGGGGGAGTGGGACGCGGAGGACGCGGCGCGAGCCCGCGGCTGGTT
>NZ_QBIZ02000030.1:0-41804 GCF_003057735.2 Pseudomonas sp. RIT411 | reverse complement strand
CGCGGCCATGGGCCGCTCCTACAAAAGTCCAGGCTTGTAGGAGCGGCCGCCTCGGCGGACCGTCATGGCCGCGAGCAGACCTTCAGGCTTACGCCTGCCCAGGCGGCTGCTTGTCCACGGTCAGGGGTGCGTCGCTGGCCAGGTATTCCTTGGCTTCCTCTTCGCTGGCCACCGAGGGCGGCGAGCCGCGCAGGGGTTTGCCGGCGGTTTCGCGCACGGTGAGCATGGTCAGGATGCCGATCACGGCCGCCGCCATCAGGTAGTAGGCCGGCACCAGGGGGTCGCCGGTCTTTTCCACCAGCCAGGCAGTGACCAGCGGGGTGGTGCCCCCGAACAGCGACACCGAGATGTTGAAGGCGATGGACAGGGCACTGTAGCGGATCGGGGTGTAGAACAGCGCCGGCAGGGTGGACGGCATGGTGCTGGTAAAGCAGGCCAGGGCCACGCCCAAAAGCATCAGGCCGAGGAAGATCAGCCAGTCGTGGCCGCTGCCGATCAGTTTGAGGCAGGGAATCGCCAGGACCAGGATCGCCAGACAGGCGCCGATGATCATCGGCTTGCGGCCCAGGCGGTCGCTGAAGAAGCCGCCGAGAATGTTGAGCGGCATCATCACCACCATGACGATGAGGATCAGCAGCAGCCCCTTGGTCTCGGCGTAGCCCATGGTCACGGCCAGGTAGCTGGGCATGTAGGTCAGCAGCATGTAGTCGGTGACGTTGAACACCAGCACCAGGCCGATGCACTTGAGCAGGGCGACGCGATGCAGGGTGAACAGCTCGCGCAGGCTGTGCGCCGGACCGTCCGCCGCCTTGCCTTCGTTGGCTTCGGTGTGGGCCTTGAACGCCGGGGTCTCTTCCAGCTTGAGGCGCATATAGAGGCCGAGCAGGCCGAGCGGGCCGGCGATGAAGAAGGGAACCCGCCAACCCCAGTCGAGCAGCTGTTCCTGGGTCAGGGCCGCGGTGAGCGCCGTGACCGTTCCCGCGCCGGCGATATAGCCGGCCAGGGTGCCGAATTCCAGCCAGCTGCCCATGCGTCCGCGGGTCTTGTCGGTGGCGTATTCGGCGATGAAGGTCGCTGCGCCGCCGTATTCTCCCCCGGTGGAGAAGCCCTGCACCACGCGCGCCAGCAACAGCAGGGCCGGTGCCCAGATGCCGATGCTCTCGTAGCTGGGAATCAGGCCGATGCTGAAGGTGCCCAGGGCCATCATGATCATGGTCAGGGCCAGCACCTTCTGGCGACCGTACTTGTCGCCCAGGGGGCCAAAGACCATGCCGCCGATCGGGCGGACCAGGAAGGCCACGGTAAAGGTGGCGAAGGTGGCGATCAGCTGGGCGGCGGCATCGCCATCGGGAAAGAAGACCTTGCCCAGGGTCACGGCCAGGTAGCCGTAGACGCCGAAGTCGAACCATTCCATGGCGTTGCCGAGGGCGGCGGCGCCGACGGCGCGCTTGACCAGAGAATTATCGACGATGGTGAGGTCGTCCGGTTTTACCTCATGGCGGCGCTTGAACCAGCCAACGTGATGATGGTGTTTCGACATGTGTTTTCCTCCTTGCGTGGGGCCATAGACCCGAGCGGACCGCTAGAAGTGCGATTACAGAGGGGCAGAAACTTCCCCGCCGCCTCCAGGGAGCGACCCGGGAATGCCTGCACGGCCCTGGGAGATTTCAGGCCCGGGCGTCCGCTCCGACCTTGCGGCCTCCGGCTTTCCCGGCTCGTCCTCGGCAGTCTGTGGCGGCCAGTCGATGGCAGAGGGGCGCGCGGCTAACGGCCAGGCTGGGGAAGGGTCCAAGCCTTGGGGTACTCTGGATCATCCCCTCGTGGAGCCGTGCGATGAAATCGCCTGCCGTGCTGTGTGCGCTCGTCCTTTTCGGCGTTTCCCTGTGGAACGCCGCGCCCGCCTGGGCCGACAACAACTATCGCCTCGGCGGCGGCTACGTGACCCCGCCAGCCGGGGCCCAGCCGCCGATCGCCCCCGCCGGCAACGCCGGGCGCTGGCAGGGCGGTGGCCAGGGTGACTGGAATGGGGGGCCGCCCGGGCGTGGCGACGGTCCTGGGCGCGGCAATGGTCCGGCGCTGGAGCGCTGGGAGCGCAACGACCCCCCGCCACCGCGGCCGGGCTATCAGCCGGCCTGGCAGGATCGCCCCGTTCCCTTGCCGCGCCCGGGATATATGATGCCGGCGCCCGACCAACCGGGACGGAACTACCCGCCGCCGCCGCCACCGCGTCCGGAGCGGGATCCCCAGTGGGCCGGTCCGCGTCCGGGCTGGGGCACCAATCCCCAGTGGCGTCCGGGCTTCGAGGTGCCGGGCGTGCCGGCCGGCTTCACCCGCGTCTGGTACCGCGACAGCCAGTACTACTATGCCGATGGCTACTGGTATCGACCCCAGGGGCCGCGCTATGTGGTGACCCTGCCACCGACCGGGGTACGGGTCAGCGTCCTGCCGGCCTTCGCCGAGACCCTGTGGATGGGCGGCACCACCTACTACTTCGCCGCGGGCAGCTATTACCGCACCGATCCGGGCGGCGGCTTCGTCACCGTCGCCGATCCCACCGTGGCGGCCGTGCCGGCCACGACGGCAGCGCCTGCCGGAACGGACTACGATGCCTATGACGTCACCGCCTATCCTATGCAGGGGCAGTCGCCGCAGCGCTACGCCACGGATCGCTACGACTGCCGGCGCTACGCCGCCGGGGAGTCGGGCTTCGATCCCGAACGACCCGGCGCGGTCGGCGATCCCTACCTCACCCCGCGCTTTCGCCAGGCGCTGGCGGCTTGCCTGGCGGGGCGTGGCTATCGCGTGGAGTAGCGATCAGTCATTGGTCAGCTGCACCAGGGTGAACAGCCCGAAGGGCGGCACGCTGCTGCGACTGGCGCGGCGCAGGTCTTCGCGGGAGAGGATGGAGTCCATGGCGAAGTCCGGGTGCCAACCGAGCTTGCGCGAGGCCGGTGCCAAGGCCTTTTCCGCCAGCAGCCGCAGGCCGCTCTCGGCCTGGAAGTGATTGACCAGCAAGAGGTGACCTCCCGGCTTCACCACCCGGCGCATCTCCTGCATCAGCTTGCGCGGATTGGGCACCACGGAGGCCACGAACATGGCCACGGCGATATCGAAGGAGCCGGTGGGCAGGCCGGTTTCCTCGGCATTGGCTTCGAGCAGGGCGTCCACCGTGGTGATGTCGTCGCGAATGACTCGCTCCCGGGCCTTGGCCAGCATGTCGGGCGAGAGATCGATCCCGGTGACACGCTTGTCGGCGCCATAGTGGGGCAGGGCCAGCCCCGTCCCGACGCCCACTTCCAGCACCCGGGTACCCGCCAGGGCGTTGACCGCTGCCACCGCGCGCTTGCGACCGGGGGCGGAAACGCCGCCGAACACCCGATCATAGACATTGGCCCAGCGCCGGTAGGCGGAAATGATGGCGGCATTGTCCAGCGCGGAGTGCGGTGCGGAAGTGTCGGCGGTATTCAGCGAATAATCGATTTTCTTCGAGTCGTGCATAGCGGCCTTGTCATTGTCGGTAGATGAAAGCAGAGGCGTTACGGCGCCAACTCGGCGCGGCGTCCGAGGGTGAAGAGTTGCGGCCCGTCGATGGAAGCAGGCGCTTCGCTATTTCGTCGTGCGGATTGGAAGTGGCTCTTTCGCTTTTGTATCCAGGGGCTGCAAGCCAGGCGTGACGGCTGCTCCAGATAGGATCTTTACTGTTTTAGAACAATCGCACGGTGTTTGGCTAGTTGTGTCAGGCGTTATCTGGCTTGAATGAGAATTTGGTAGTTCTAATTATTTTTGATTGTTCGTTCTTTCAATTTAAATATCAGTTTATTGTTTGTTCGTTCAATCAAATCAGTTGTGGGCTGAAAGTGAGGCCGTTTTTACGCTTCTGTGGCGTAGTAGTAAGACCTTGGTGATGGGATAGGGTCAGGCAAGGACGAGAGAAGCAAATCGCAGAGGATATTGCAGGCGTGGAAGAATCAAGCGTGTGGGGCAAAGAGGGCGGATGCCGTTCGTACGGATTGTCCGTGCTGCATCCCCACACCGACTCATCCATGTCCTTGAGTCTCAGCAGGTCTCAAGATCGGGCTTGTCGGCGTGCAGGTTTCTCTCCAGCAAGAATCCTTGCGATTCGAACGCCATTACCTATCGTTAGGCTATGGGCACGAAAGGCTAGGTCCTTATTCCTACGGCTTTTTGTGTTGGCTTGGCTGCCGGTCGCCGAGCTTTGCGCAAGCTGAGAATCTGGTGTGTGGTAGTGGTCCAATCGAGCGTGAGGCCCAGCATGCTGCTAGGCAAAGCGTTTGCCTAAAGCGCAGCAACGTGGCCTGGCAGTTTGAGTATGGGTGTCAGGCATAACACCCGCACGTCAGACCTGGCGTACCTTCTTCAATCAGATTCCCGATCTCTGAGGTAGCGATGCGAGCACGAGGCTTTACCCTGATCGAACTGATGGTCGTCGTGGCGATTGTTGGCATCCTGGCAGCCATTGCCTATCCGACTTATCAGACCTCTGTGCTGCGCTCCAACCGCAGCGAGGGGCAGGCACTGCTCAACGAGGCGGCGGCACGGATGGAGCGCTTCTATGCGCAGAACAATTCCTATCCGGCGAAGGTAAAAGACCTAAACATTGTCAATACAAAGACCAACCCCGGCAGTGACAGAGTGTTCTCCAGCAGCGGGTACTACGAACTGACGATTTTAACCAGCGCTGCTGGTAGTGCTGGCTATAGCAGTGATGGTCCCTATGTGCTGACCGCACTGCCCAAGGGCAGTCAGGAAAAAGATTCCTGTGGCAATCTGATACTTAACGCTCAAGGCGTCAAAAAGGTATCGAGGGGTGATCCCACTGACTGCTGGCGCTAATCCTCCCGTCCCTGTACCAGGCCGGCATCCCTGTCCTGTTCCACGCGATAGCCGCCGAAGCCCAGGGTGACCCGCTGGGTGGCGTCGGCCTTGCCGGCGTCGCGGGCTTCGTGTTCGACCACCAGGCGGTTGAGGCGGTTGAGCAGGTGCATGGATTCGTCGTAGGCGGTGCGATAGAGGCTGAGCGTGGAATCCTCGGTCAGGTTGTGGCCGTAGACCACGTGAAAGGTGAAGTCCGGCGCGGCGCGGTCCTGCAGGTAGAGGCGCTCGAAGCCGGCCAGCAGGTCGCCGGTGAAATGGGCCAGCAGCCGCCCTGCGCCTTCCTGGCTCTCGGTGCCGCGCAGCAGCGAGCGGGGGGTGAGCACCACCCGGTCTTCCTCGTCGAGGCGGGCGTAACCCTTGCGCAGCCATTCATCCAGCACGGTGCGGGCGCGCACGTCGCTGCCGACGCTGGCGACCAGGGCGTCGAAACTCTGTTCGCCGCCACGGCGCTGAGTGCGGGGGAGGGGGCGCAGATTGCCCTCGGCATCGAGCAGATCCAATCGTGAGGTCCAGGCGCTGAGCACCTGCCATTCCAGGCTTGGCGTGCAGGGCGTACGTTCCGGGCTGGCCTCGCGCAGGGCGCGGACCTCGCGGCGCGGCAGGCCGGTCAGCACCGAGATACGGCTGTCGGAATTGGGCTTGTCGCGCAGCGGTTCGAAATCCTGGGCGACCTCGAAGTAGGTCTGGCGCAGCAGGCGATCGAAGGTCTGGTAGGTCACGCCGGAGGCGATGGCGATACGCACCAGCCGACCGATCAGGCTACGCAGAAGCAAGGGTACCTTGGTGGAAAGCATGGGGGACTCGACACGGCAGACGCCTGCCCATCTTCGCGGCGCCTTGGGCCCCAGTCAAACCGGCCGGTCACAAAGTGTCGCGGACGCCGCTCAGGCTGTCGTCCGCGGGTCAGGGCATGGCTAGCCAGGAGTGCCCGATTCGGTCTCGCCGGCCACGTCCGGATCGTCCGGAAACTCTTCCGGCTCCATGTCCGCATAGGGCAGCTCTTCGGGCGGCGGGGTGTTGCTGGGATTGTCGTAGGTCTTCTGGTCGGCGTCGCTCATGGTGGCTCTCCGGGGTGGGTGTGGAGATATCGAACCCCTCTGGGCGGGGCCGTTCCCGAGCGGCTGTCGACAGTGACCTCGTGTCGGCCGGGTGGCCAGCGCTCGAACGTCGTTAGCGCGATAGCGGTCTATCGGTTGACCGTCTCATCCGAATGACGGCGCCCGAGGAGTCCCGTGATGACCACGACTACCGCTGTCCACCCGCTGCCGTTCCAGCCCGCCTTCGAACAGGTGCCGGATGATGAAGCCGAAACCGTTCGCGAGATGGTCGCGGCCATGAGAGACATTACCGAGACCACCTACGCCAACGGCGGCCATGCCATCCGCAGCGTGCACGCCAAGAGCCATGGCCTGCTCACGGGTCGAGTGATGGTGCTGGGCGGCTTGCCGCCGGCTTATGCCCAGGGTGCCTTCGCCGTGCCGGGCAGCTATGCAGCGGTGCTGAGATTCTCGACCAATCCGGGCGACATCCTGGCCGACAGCGTTTCCACCCCGCGGGGTCTGGCGCTCAAGCTGATCGACGTGCCGGGCGAGCGCCTGCCCGGTAGCGAAGGCCAGGTGACCCAGGATTTCGTCATGCAGAACGCCCCGGCCTTTACCGCGCCGGATCCCAAGACCTTTCTCAAGACGCTCAAGCTGCTGGCCAAGACCACCGACCGCGGCGAGGGCCTGAAGAAGGTGGCGTCAGCGGTGCTGCGCGGCACCGAGAAGGTGGTGGAAGCCTTTGGCGGCGAAAGTCCGACGCTGAAGAGCCTGGGTGGCCACCCGGAGACCCATCCGCTCGGCGAAACCTTCTACACCATGGTGCCCTTTCTCTACGGCCCCTATTTCGCCAAGCTCAGCGTGGTCCCGGTGGCGCCCGAGCTGACCGCTCTGACCGACGCGCCGGTCGAGGTCAACGGCAAGCCCGACGGCCTGCGCGAGGCGGTCAATGCCCATTTCGCCCGGCACGGCGGCGTCTGGGAGATCCGCGTGCAGCTGGGCGTCGATATCGAGCAGACACCTATCGAGGACGCCTCGGTGGTCTGGCCGGAAGACCTCAGTCCCTATGTGACCGTGGCGCGCCTGGAGGTGCAGCCGCAGCCGGCCTGGAACGAGGCGCGCTCGCGCGAAGTGGACGATGGCATGGTGTTCAGCCCCTGGCATGGTCTGGCTGCGCACCGCCCGCTGGGCGGCATCATGAGATCGCGGCAACCGGCCTACGAGATGTCGTCGCAGTTTCGCAGCGAGCGCAACGGCTGCCCGTTGCACCATCCGCGCGGACCGGTGGAGCTGTAGCGCGGGCTCAGTTGAGCGTGGCGAGCTCGGCGTCGTCGAGTTCGCGGGCGCGTATCGCCGCCGGGCGGGACACCAGCCCGGCGACATAGCGCTCGAAGTGGGGGCGCTTCTCGATGGTGCCGAAGGCCATGCCCCAGGCGAGATGGGCACCGACATAGACGTCGGCAGCGGTGAAGCGGTCGTCCACCAGGTATTCACCGGGGGCCAGGGCGGCGTCGAGGGTGTCGAGCACCTCGGCGAGACTGCCATAGCCCACCGCGCCGCGCTTTTGCGGATCCTCGGGCAGCACGACGCCCAGCGCCTGGTTGGTGGTGGCCGCCTCCAGCGGACCGGCAGCGAAGAACAGCCAGCGGTAGTAGGTACCGCGCGCCGGATCGCTCAGCGGTGGGGCGAGCCCCGCAGCGGGAAAGGCGTCGGCGAGATAGGCGCAGATGGCGGCGGTCTCGGTCACCACGGCTGCGCCATGGCGCAGCGCCGGCACCTTGCCCATGGGGTTGATGGCGCGATAGGCCGGGGATTTCATCGCCGGCCCGTAGTCGACCCGTTGCACCTCGTAGGGTTGTCCGAGCTCCTCCAGCAGCCAGCGCACGATGCGTCCGCGCGACATGGGGTGGGTATAGAGCACAGGCCGGTCGAACATGGTGAAGCTTCCTTGAGTTGTCGTACCCCTTAGCATAGGTAGGCCCTCATCCAGCGTCCATTCGCAGGAGAGCCGGTACCCTTCTGCTAAACTGGTAAACCTTTACCAGCCGTTTCACAGGACTCCCGTGCCCTCATCCTTCGATTCCCTGCCGCTGGCCGAGGCCATGCAGGCCAATCTGGCCGAACTCGGCTACCTGAGCATGACGCCCATCCAGGCGGCCAGCCTGCCCATCATCCTCAAGGGCCAGGACCTCATCGCCCAGGCCAAGACCGGTTCGGGCAAGACGGCGGCCTTTGGCATCGGCTTGCTGACGGGACTCAATCCGCGCTATTTCGGCTGTCAGGCGCTGGTGCTCTGTCCGACCCGCGAACTGGCGGACCAGGTGGCCCGCGAACTGCGTCGCCTGGCGCGCACCACGCCCAACATGAAGATCCTGACCCTCTGTGGCGGCATGCCGCTGGGGCCGCAGATCGCTTCCCTGGAGCATGGCGCCCAGGTGATCGTCGGCACCCCGGGGCGGGTGCAGGAGCACCTGCGCAAGGGCACTCTGGTGCTGGACGGCCTCAACGTCGCGGTGCTCGACGAAGCCGATCGCATGCTCGACATGGGCTTCATCGACGCCATCGCCGACATCCTCAGCCAGACGCCGGCACGGCGGCAGACGCTGCTGTTCTCGGCGACCTATCCGGAAGGCATCGAGCGCCTGGCCCAGGACTATCTGCGGGCGCCGCTGCGCATCAGCGTCGAGAGTCAGCACAGCGAGACCCAGATCCGCCAGCGCTTCTACGAGATCGCCGCCCAGGATCGCCTGGCCGCCGTGGTGCGCCTGCTCCGGCACCATCGCCCGGCCAGTGCCGTGGCCTTCTGCCAGACCCGCCAGCAGTGCCAGGAGGTGGTCGAGGCGCTGCATGCCCAGCGCATCTCCGCGGCCGCCCTGCATGGCGACCTGGAGCAGCGCGAGCGCGACCAGGTGCTGGCGATGTTCGCCAACCGCAGTCTCTGCGTGCTGGTGGCCACCGACGTGGCGGCCCGCGGCATCGACGTCGCCGGCCTGGAGGCCGTGATCAACGTGGAGCTGTCCCGCGATCCGGCGGTGCACGTGCACCGCATCGGTCGCAGCGGTCGGGCGGGTGAGCAGGGCCTGGCGCTGTCGTTGGTGGCGCCGGCCGAGGCCAGCCGCGCCCAGGCCATCGAGGTGCAGCAGGGCTCGCCGCTGGACTGGCAGCCCCTCGGCGCCCTGCGCGACACCCCGGAGCCGCTGGTACCGGCCATGCACACCCTGGCCCTGGCGGCCGGCAAGAAGGACAAGCTGCGCCCCGGAGACATCCTCGGCGCCCTGACCGGCGACGCCGGCCTGCCCGGCGCCAAGATCGGCAAGATCACCCTGTTCGACAACCAGGCCTATGTCGCCGTGGAAAGAGACATCGCCCGCCAGGCGCTGCAGCGGCTGAGCGAGGGCAAGATCAAGGGGCGGTCGATCAAGGTGCGGATGCTGTAGGGCGGATTTGGCTACGGCCATTGTGGCGCTGACGACCCGCGCCTGACGGTATTGGCTTTATCGCGGCCATGGGCCGCTCCTACAGGTAGCAAACCGATCTGTAGGAGCAGTCGCTACGGCGCACCGGCACGGCCGCGATCAGCGATAGGCCTGTCTCAGGTGTGTGGTAGCGCCGTAGCGTGGAAAACGGCGCAGCCTTTTCCACCGGGACTTCGTCGCGAGGCGCGCCCTCACCCCAACCCTCTCCCAGGGGGAGAGGGGGCTATCCAAGCAGCGCCGTAGCGTGGAAAACGGCGCAGCCTTTTCCACTGGGACTGCGTCGCGAGGCGCGCCCTCACCCCAACCCTCTCCCAGGGGGAGAGGGGGCTATCCAAGCAGCGCCGTAGCGTGGAAAACGGCGCAGCCTTTTCCACTGGGCTTCGTCTCGAGGGGCGCCCTCACCCCAGCCCTCTCCCAGGGGGAGAGGGGGCTATCCAAGCAGCGCCGTAGCGTGGAAAACGGCGCAGCCTTTTCCACTGGGGCTTCGTCGCGAGGGGCGCCCTCACCCCGACCCTCTCCCATGGGGAGAGGGGGTTGTCCAAGCAGCGCCGTAGCGTGGAAAACGGCGCAGCCTTTTCCACTGGGGCTTCGTCGCGAGGGGCGCCCTCACCCCAGCCCTCTCCCAGGGGGAGAGGGGGTCGCTTGAGTGCCTTGACGTACCTCGGGCTGTTGGGCTTCGACGATGGAGCCGTCCCGACCCCACCTGCCTCAGCCCTCGATCCCCATCCGCCGTCTGGCGCGATGCGAGGAGCCGTTGCGCACGGCCCAGCGCAGCACCGGGGCGGTGGAGCCTATTCCCGTGCGAATCAGCTGCCGTTGCAGCGCACTCTGGTGGAAACCCAGCTCCGCGCTAGCCCAGTCGGGCAGCAGGTCGATGCCGGCCTGCATCATCAGGGCGCCGAAGGGCTTGGCCAGGGCACTGGGCGCGGGCGCCTGCAGCAATACCCGGCAGACCTCGCGGCTGCGTTCGTCGCACACCAGCTGCGGGCGGATCGCCTGGTAGTAGGCGGCTATCTCCGCCCGGGAGCGGGGCACGTCGGTCGCGCCCAGGCGTTCGGCGACCAGGGCGATTTCGGCGTAGTAGCGATCCTGTTCGGTGCCCGGCAGCCGGGGATCGAAATAGCGCAGATAGGCCGCCAGGAAGTGACTGACCTCGGCCACATGGACCCAGGTCAGCAGCGCCGGGTCTTCGGCGCTGTAGGGGCGGCCGTCGGCGGCCTGGCCCCGGATATGCCGGTGGATGGCCTTGACCCGGGCGATCAGTCGCTCGGCATCGCCGCGGCTGCCAAAGGTGGTGGCGGCGATGAACTGACCGGTGCGCCGCAGGCGGCCGAGCATGTCTTCGCGAAATTTCGAATGGTCCCAGACCCCGGCCAGGGCCAGCGGGTGCAGGGTCTGCATGAGCAGGGCGGCGATGCCACCGATCAGCATGCAGGTGAAGTCGCTGTGCACCCGCCAGGGCACGCTGCCAGGCCCGAACAACCCGGGATCGCCCGGTGGTTGCTCGTAGTCGACCTCGCCCAGGGCCAGTCCGGTAAGGCTCATCACCTGTTGCTCGATACGGCTGCGGATCCGCTCCATGGACTAGCGCGGCAGCAGGTAGAGCGCCGCGTACTGCAGCAGCATGATGGTCTTGCCATCCAGCAGCCGGCCGTCGCGCGCCATGGCCAGGGCCTCGTCGAAGGGCAGTTCCAGCAGCTCGATGTCCTCGCCTTCCTCGTGCAGTCCACCGCCGTCGGCGATGCGCTGGTCGGCGCGGTATTCACCGGCGAAGAAGTGCAGCAGCTCGGTCACCGAACCGGGACTCATGAAGGCGTCGAACAGGTGCTGGACATTGTCCAGGCGGTAGCCGGTCTCTTCCTCGACCTCGGCCTTGATGCGCGCTTCGGGGGCGGCCGCGTCGAGCAGGCCAGCGGGGGTCTCCACCAGCAGGCCGTCGTCCAGGCCGTTGCCCAGGGTCGGCAGGCGGAACTGGCGGATCAGCAGCACGGTGCGCCGCTCGCGGTCGTACAGCAGGATGGTGGCGCCGTTGCCGCGGTCGTAGGTCTCGCGGGTCTGGCGTTGCCAGCTGCCGTCGCGGCGCAGGTAGTCGAAGGTGGTCTTCTTCAGCAGGCCCCAGTCCTGGGAAAGGGTCTCGACCTGCTGGATGCGAATGCGGGAGGTGTCGGGCATGGGGGCTCGTCTGGACAGGAGGCGTCGGGCCACGGTAGCAGAAGCGCTGCCTTTCTGAGGCATGCCCCGTGACCCCGGGTTCCACCCTGTCGTGAGGACGGCAGACCGCCGACGTCTAGAACCAGCGGTCGTTCTTCTTGCGACCCCGCGTCATGGACGGCAGGATCAGGCCGGCCAGCAGGCCGGCGCCGGCGATGCTGCCGCCGTAGACCATGTACTGCATCAGCGCCTGCTTGTTCTCGTTGCCGAGCTTGGCCTGGGTGCTGCGCAGTTCGGACTGGGCCTGGGTGAGCTGGGCGTCGAGGTCCTTGCGGCGGCTCTCCAGTTCGTCGATCTGCTTCTTGCGCGAATCCAGGGTCTCCTGCATGCCCTGGACGCGATTCTTCCAGCTGTCGTCGATGGTCTTGAGCTGGCCGCTCAATTCGGCCACCTGCTGTTCCAGCTGCGGCAGGCGCTCGGCCTGGCCGGGCTTGGCCTGCAGATCGGCATTGGGAATCCAGACGGTGCTGCCGCCTTCACCGCGCACCTGGCTGTAGTCGCCCTGGGTGCTGATCAGCTCGACCTTCTGCCCGGACTTGAGGGTGCCGACGATGCGATAGCCATCGGTGGGACCACTGCGGACATAGGTGGTCAGGCTGTCGCTGACCCAGCGGGCAGTGCCTTCCTGGGCCACGGCGGTGCCGGCCAGGGAAGCGAGGGAGGCAGCCAGGCAGAGGCCGAGATGCGGTAGGCGGGACAGCAGGCGAGTTGGGGACATGGGCATGATCGGGTCTGTATGCATGAGCTGAAAAGATGAAGGCCGTGATGAACAAGCCGGATTATTGTGGGGCAGTACCCTAGCAAGCCGCCGCGATCTATCCGCCAACCCGTAGCGCCCTCTGTTCGAGACGGTGAAGCAGTTCAAGCTTTGGCGGCGGAAAGCGACGGTCAGTGTCATCTTGCCGCCATGCGGTAGGCGGTAAAAGCGGCAAAGCCGTTCAGGATCTTGCAGCGGCGGTTCAGAGCCGATGGAGCAGATCCAGACTCAGGGCCGCGAGTGCGCCCAGGCCGGCGCAGCCAAAGGCCAGGGCCTTGCCCCACCAGCGTCTCCAGGCGATCGCGCCAGCCACCATGCCCACCCCGCAGAGCAACAGGCCGGACTTGAGATAGAAGTCGGACCAGGCGAGCAGCTGATCGATAAAGTCGAAGAGGTCTTGGAATTCCTGCGGCATGGGGCCTCCTGGCGCGCTGGCGCTATTGAGTCGCCGGGGCCGCGGTCGTTCCCTGGCAGTCCGCCGCCAGCAACCGTTCCGCCGAACCCTGGTCGCCCGGCTGGCTGCCCGCGCGACCGGCCAGCAGCAGGAACTGGCGGCTGGCGTCCTGGCTCGGCAAGGCCACCACCGCCAGTGACAGCCGTGGATCCGGCAGCGGATAGGGCGGCCGGTTGGCCAGGGCCTGGAAGAAATCCACGGCCAGCAACTGGGTTTCGCTCAGCCGCCGCGCCTGATAAAGACTGCCCGCCAGCGCCTTTGGCAGCGCGCGCCAGTGTTCGTCCAGAGCGGGCGCCAGCGGCAGGAGCTGCGCGCGTACTTCCGGCCGCAGACAGGCCAGATGCACATGCAGCTGATCCTGGCTGCGCCCGCTGGGGGCATTGAGGGCCAGGGCGATCCGCTCGTCCGCCACCGGCGCCTGGCCCCAGGCGCTCAGGTACCAGCGCTGGCGCCAGGCCAGAGCGAACCAATTGGGTTGGCCGGGCTGCCACAGCGCCGGACTTTCCAGCCCGCGCAGGGGCCGCAGCGGGACCAGAATGAAATGCTGTCGCTCACCCGGCGCGCGCAGCACGGCGAAGCCGGGATCCGCCACCACCTGGCGACAGGGCGCCGCCAGACCGGTGAGCCGGGCATTGGGCAGGCAGAGCCCGGTCGTGACCTGGCGCAGCAGGTCGCGGCTGGCACAGCCCGTCAGCGCCATGCCCAGCATCAGCAGCGACAGCAGACGCCGCCACGACGAGCGGCCGCCGGTCGGCAGCGAACAACTGCGCGCGCGGCGCTTCCAATGGCTATCAGGGCAACGCACTGGGAGATCAGTCATGGCCAATGGTTGGGCCGGAGACGGCGCGGTTCAGGAACAGATCGACAGCACGGTGGACGATGCGGTGCAGCGCGCCCGCAGCCGTCTGCATCGGGGCGCGAGCCTCACCCATTGCGAGGAATGCGGCGACGCCATCCCCGAAGCACGCCGCCAGGTGGTACCGGGCGTGCGCCTGTGCATCCGCTGCCAATCCGAGCAGGACGCCGAAGACCAGCGCGCCGGCGGCTACAACCGGCGGGCGAGCAAGGACAGTCAGTTGCGCTAGGGCCGAGCGCGTGAACGCCGGGCCGATTTCCAGCCACTGGCGCAGCCCCAGCTCGACGTCGCCCGGCATCAGGGCGCTGCCGGGATCTGCAGGCCGCGTTGCACCGCCGGGCGGGCGAGGAAGGCGTCGAGGGCGCGACGCACCTCGGGGAAGTCCTGGAAGCCGACCAGGTCGGCCACCTGGTAGACCTCCAGCAGGGCGCGGATCCAGGGGAAGGTGGCGATGTCGACGAGGCTGTAGTCCTCGCCCAGGATCCAGGCGCGGCCCTTGAGCTGGCCATCCAGCACGCCGAGCAGGCGCCGGGCTTCGGCTACATAACGCTCGCGGGGACGGGGGTCCTCGATGTCCTTGCCGGCGAATTTGGTGAAGAAGCCGAGCTGGCCGAACATGGGGCCGATGCCGCCCATCTGGAACATCAGCCACTGGATGGCCTGGTAGCGCCGCGCCGAATCCTCCGGCAGCAGGCGCCCGGTCTTTTCCGCGAGATAGAGCAGGATGGCGCCGGATTCGAACAGCCCCAGGGGTTCGCCGCCAGGGCCGTCGGGGTCGAGGAGGGCGGGGATCTTGTTATTGGGGCTCAGGGAGAGGAATTCCGCGGTGTGCTGGTCGTTCTGGCCGAAGTCGATGCGATGCACCTCGTAGGGCAGGCCGAGTTCTTCCAGCAGGATGGCGACCTTGACGCCGTTGGGCGTGGGCAGCGAATAGAGTTGCAGGCGCTCGGGATGCCGAGCCGGCCAGCGGTGGGTGATGGGAAAGCGCGACAGATCGGCCATGGTGGACTCCTGGCAAGGGGGCGGTTCTGGTGAGACCGGCCGGCGCGGCCCGGGTTGCCGGGCCTCGAGCGAAGCGGAACTTAGCGCGATGCCCACCTCTCCATCTGAGGAGTGCCTTCAGCCCCGCACCGAGGATTTCCCATGCTTCCCCACAGCCAGCAGGGCAGCGGTTCGCCCACCTTCGTGCTCATGCACTTTCTCGGTGGCTCGCACCGCACCTGGTTTCCCACCGCCCCCTACCTGGATGGCGAACACCGCTGCGTGGCGCTCAATACGCCGGGCTTCGGCGACGCCGCCGAAGTCGAGGGCTACAGCGTGGCCGAGATGGCCGATCAGGTGGATGCCAGCATCCGCGCCCTGGGTCTTACGCGTTGCATCCTGGTCGGCCATTCGATGACCGGCAAGGTGGCCGTGGTGCTGGCGGCGCGGCGACCGGACTATCTGGTCGGGCTGATCCTGGTGGCGCCTTCGCCGCCCGGACCGCAGCCCATGAGCGAGGCGGATCGCGATGCCCAGCGCGCCTATGGCAAGAGCCGGGCGGAAGCCGAGGCCTTCGTCGACGAATCCAGCGCCCACCGCCTGCCCGATGCCATCCGCGAGGTGGTGATCGCCGATGCCCAGCGGCTGAATCTGCAGGCCTGGCGCGCCTGGGTCGATCACGGCAGTCGCGAGGACTGGAGCGAGCGGATCGACACCCTGGACTATCCGGTGCTGCTGGTCTGCGGCGCCGACGACCAGCAGGTGCCGGGGCCGGACGAGCAGCGCCGCACCACCCTGGCGGCCTTTCCCAACAGCCGCCTGGAGGTCATTCCCGGCGCCGGCCACCTGATGCCGCTGCAGACGCCCCAGGCCCTGGCGCGACTGATGCTCGACTTCGCCCGGGAGCTCTGACCGGTGGATTCGCTGACCCAGGCCGTGCTCGGCGCCACCGTCCAGACCGCACTCCTGGGTCGCTGGCAGGGGCGGCGCGCCATCCTCTATGGCGCCGCCCTGGCCACCCTGCCGGATCTCGATGTGGTCATCGACTACGGCGATGCGGTCAAGGAAATGACCTATCACCGCGGCTTTAGCCATTCGCTGTTCGTGCTGACCGGACTGGCGCTGTTGCTGACGGGGATCTGCGGTCGCTGGCGCGATCCCGGTTACAGCCAGGGACGCCTGTTCCTGACGCTCTGGCTGGTGCTGGTCACCCATCCCTTGCTGGATGCCTTCACCACCTATGGGACCCAGTTGTTCTGGCCGCTGCCGACGACCCCGGTGTCCTGGTCCAGCGTCTTCATCATCGATCCGCTCTATACCCTGCCGCTGCTGGCGGCGGTGCTGGCCGGGCTGCTGATCGGCCCGCGCGGACGCTCGCCGCGGCTGGCCGTGGCGGCGCTGGCGTTGTCCACCGTCTATCTGGGCTGGACCCTGGTGGCCAAGTACGCCGCCGAGCGCCAGGTGCGCCAGGTACTGGCGGCCCAGGGGCAGGCGGATGCCCGCCTGTTCAGCGCGCCGCTGCCGTTCACCAGCCTGCTCTGGCGGGTCATGGTGGATGACGGACCCGAGCGCTACCGGGAGACCTGGGTGGGACTGTTCGACGATCGCCCACCCACCTTGATCCCGCTGCCACGGGGTGGCGAACTGGCGCCGATCCTCGCCGATTCGCCGGCCGAGCAGCGGCTGCGCTGGTTCACCGATGACTGGCTGCGTTACGACCGCCTGGGCAACGACCTGGTGGTGACCGATCTGCGCCTGGGCGCCACCGGCTACCACAGTTTTCGTTTCGTCCTGGCTCAGCGGGAGGCGAGCGGTTGGCGACTGGTCGCCGAGCCGTCGTTGTGGCCGCGCGAGCGAGGGGGCCGCGAACAGCTGGCGGTGGTCTGGCGCAGACTCTGGCATCCGGAGCTGCCATCGCCAGTGGCGGACTGGGCCGCGCGACTGTCGCGCCTGCCGGACTGACGCCAGGCCTCCAGCAGCAGTCGCCACCAGGGGCGCCGGGCCTCGCGCAGGGCGGTATGGCGGTCCAGGCCGACATCGGCCAGTTCCCGGTCGGTAAGCTCGGGCAGGACGCGGCGGGTAGTCAGCTGGCGCTGGAACAGCAGCCAGCAACCGCTGGCGCGCGTCTGGTCGTGAAGGCTGGGGTCTCTGGGCATGGCGTCTCTCCTGGGCTGTCTCCATGCTCCGCCGTCAGCCGCTTCAGGGGCAGATCCAACGCGATGGGTTGTCCGCCATACAGCTGCCTTACAGCGCTCAGCTGTATGGTGCGCGGCGTGGCCATCTGTATGGCGCGCGATGCCTGTCTGCGCCGCTATAGTCCGGGCATGAATCGCTATCAGCTGTTGGCCGATGCCCTCGGCCGCCGTATCGAACAGGGCCTCTATCGACCGGGCGAACGCCTGCCGTCGGTGCGCGCCCTGGCCCAGGAGCACGGGGTCAGTCTGGCCACGGTGCAGCAGGCCTATCGGCTGCTGGAAGACCGCGGCCTGGTGGAGCCCCGGCCCAAGTCCGGCTATTTCGTCCGCCTGGAGCGACGCGCCATCGAATTGCCGCGGGTGACCCGGCCGGCGCGCTGGCCGGTGGAGGTGTCCGGCTGGGAACCGGTGCGGGAGCTGATGACCTCCACCCCGGATTCGGTGCGGGTGCAACTCGGCCGCGGCCTGCCGGATACCGAGGCGCCGACCCTGGCCCCCTTGCTCGCCGGCATGGCGCGGCTGGCGCGGCGGCCGGGCAATGCCGGGCTGTCCTACGACAGCATCCAGGGCGTGGCGGCGCTGCGCGAACAGGTGGCGCGGCTGCAACTGGACGCCGGCTGCGTGCTCACCGCCGATGACATCGTCATCACCAGCGGCGCCCACGAGGCGCTGGCCATCGCCCTGCGCGCCACCTGCCAGGAGGGCGACATCGTCGCGGTGGATTCGCCGACCTTTCACGGGGTGATGCAGACCCTCAAGGGCCAGGGGCTCAAGGCGCTGGAGATCCCTACCGATCCGCGCACTGGCATCAGCCTGCCGGCGCTGGAGCTGGCCCTGGAGCAGTGGCCGGTGCGGGCCATCCAGCTCACCCCCAGCTGCAACAACCCCCTGGGCTACTGCATGCCCGAGGCGAACAAGCGCCAGCTGGTGGCCCTGGCGCGCAAGCATGACCTGGCGGTGATCGAGGACGATGTCTACGGCGACCTGCTCTACAGCTATCCCCGGGGCCGGGCGCTCAAGGCCTTCGACGAAGACGACCGGGTGGTGCTCTGCAGTTCCTTTTCCAAGACCCTGGCGCCGGGTCTGAGGGTCGGCTGGGTGGCGCCCGGGCGCTATGCCGAGCGCATCCTGCACCTCAAGTACATAGGCACCGGTTGCACCGCGCCCCAGCCGCAACTGGCCATCGCCGAATTCATCGCCGCCGGTCACTACACCGTGCACGTCCGGCGCATGCGCGCCCAGTACCAGCGCAATCGCGACCTGATGAGCGCCTGGGTGCAGCGCTACTTTCCCGCCGGTACCCGGGTCAGCCAGCCCCAAGGCAGCTTCCTGCTATGGGTCGAGTTGCCCGAGGCCTGCGACAGCCATCGACTCAATCGCGAGTTGCTCGCCCAGAGCGTGCAGATCGCCTGCGGCAGCATCTTTTCCGCCTCGGGCAAGTACCGTAACTGTCTGCGCCTGAACTATGCCCAGGCCCAGCGTCCAGGGATCGAGGAGGGCGTACGGCGCGTGGGCGAAGCCGCCTGCCGACTGCTCGACGAGGCGCTGCCGCGGTCGCTGGCGACGCTGGCTTAGCCGAGTTCGGCGATCTCGCTGCAATTGCGCCCGCGATGCTTGGCCCGGTAGAGGGCTGCATCGGCTTGCGCCAGCAAGCGAACCGGGACGCCTTCCGCCAGGCGCGGCGTCACCGCCACGCCGAAGCTGGCGGTGACCGGCAGCGCCTCGGTCGGGCCAACGGCAAAGGGCGTCGCGGCGATGCCCTGGCGCAGGCGCTCGGCCAGTGCCAGGGCATCCGCCGGCTGGGCCACGTCGGCGAGCACGGCGAATTCCTCGCCACCGATCCGGGCGATGCGATCGCCAGGGCGCAAGAGCTCGCGGCAGCGCTGCGCCAGCTGCTGCAGCAGCAGATCGCCGGCGGCATGGCCGTAGGTGTCGTTGATGCGCTTGAAGTGATCGATATCGAAGGCGATTGCCGCCAACTGCCCGGGCGTGCTGGTTACCCCCTGCGCCAGCTCGCGTTCGAAGGCGCGGCGATTGGCCAGACCGGTGAGGTAGTCGGTTTCCGCGCGGATGCCCAGTTCGGCGATCAGGGCGTCGCGCTCCTGGCGCAGCCGGTCGGCCTGCAGCAGTTCGTCCTCCAGCTGGGCGAAGGCGGCGAACAGGGTGCGCGGATCGTCTTCGGCCACCGTCCCCAGCGGTCGGGCGCGCCGGCTGAGGCTGAGCAGCCGCTGGGTATTGGCCAGCAGCGGCGTCAGCAGGCGCAGCTTGAGCAACAGCAGGCCGGTACCCAGCGCCAGCAGGATGCCCACCGCCGCGGCGATGGTCAGCAGCAGCCGCAGCTGGGCCTCGCGGGCCAGGACGTCGGCTTCCTCGCGGGCCAGGCTCAGGGCTTCGTCGCGCAACTCCAGGATGCTGACCATGGTCGGGACATAGCCCTGGGCGAAGCTGGCCGCACTGGGCGCCGTGCCGGTCGCCAGGGCGGCGAGGGTCTGGTGGTACCAGTCCAGGCCTTCGCCCAGGTAGCGCTCCTGCACCTGCACGAAACGATCGCGTTCGGGGCGACCGGGGGCCAGATTGAGATTGCTGCGCAGGAGGTCCATCAGCTGGTTGATGCGGCCCTGGGTCTGCAGCAACTGGACCTGTTCCGCGCCGCTGGGTAGGCGCTGCGCCTGCAGCGCGGGGGTCAGCAGCGAGCCCAGGCGTCCGGCGGTGTCGCGCAGGCGCGCGGCCAGCTTGGCATTGACCAGGTAGATGGCCACGGCCGGGCTGCGCTGGATGAGGTCGTGCAGGGTGAGGTCGGCGGTGATGAAGTTGCTGTCGAGGGCGCGGAACATGCCCTGGACCAGGGTGGCGATGTCCTGGGGCGCGGGATCGTCGGGCGTGGCCCAGAGGCGCTGGTCGACCCGGGCACGCGCCTGCAGCAGCGCCTGATAGCCGTTTGCCGCCTGCTCGGCGGTCACGCTGCATTGCTGGCAACCCTGCAGCAGGTCCCGAAGGCGAGCGAAGCGCTGATCGCTCAGGGCTCGGGCACGCGCCAGCTCACGGCTATCGCCGCCGCGACCGCCGAGCAGGGCATTGGTCGGGCCACGCTCGGCAGAGACGGCTTCCACCAACCGCAGCGCCTCTGCGTAGACCGGCAACTGATCCCGGGTCAGGCGCATGCCTGTCGAATTCTCATGGGCCTGCCGCACGAGCAGGGCCATGCCGCAGGCAGTGGCGAGCGAGGTCACCACCAGCAAGGCATTGATCAGTCGATTGAGGTGAACGGTCAGCAGAAAACGGCCAGACATCAGGCGACACCGAAGCGAGCATGCCCAGGAGGCGAGCCGATTCCGGACAGCGGGGGAGTCAGGCTCTCAAGGTGCGCCGATCTTAAAAGGTCTAGCTTTCAAAACGTATACAGGCGGGGGCGGGCGGATTGGTTATTGCGTAAACGGTCGTGCCGGGAGCACGAGTGGCATGGCGATCACGAAACCTTGTCAGGCAGACGAGGTAGTACCCACCCTCTACACTGGCGCTTTTCGCGAGGTCCTGCCATGCCACCCCGTATCTATCTTGCCGGCCCCGAGGTCTTTCGTCCCGACGCCGTCGCCCAAGGCGAGGCGCTCAAGGCACTGTGCGCCCGTCACGGCTGCACGGGCCTGTTTCCACTGGACAATGCCATTCCCCCGGAGCTGACCGAGCCGGGGGCGCAGGCCGCCTGGATCTATCGGGCGAATCTGGCGCTGATCAGGCAGGCCGATGGGGTCCTGGCCAGCCTGGACTTCTTTCGCGGCGCCGAGCCCGACAGCGGCACCTGTTTCGAGGTGGGCTACGCCGTCGCCCTGGGCAAGCCGGTGGTCGGCCATGTGCCGGAAGCGGGCAGCCTGGCCGAGCGGATTCGCGCCCGCCATCCCGAATGGGTGGGCAAGGGGCTGCTGGACCGTGACGGCTGGACGCTGGAGGAATTCGGCCTGCCGCTCAATCTGATGCTGGCGGTGCCGGCCAGCATCGTCGTCGGGAGCCCGGAGGAGGCCCTGGCGGTATTGCGCGAGCGGCTGGGCTAGCCGGGCGGGGGCGTGCAGCCCTCTCCCAGAGGGGAGAGGGGTGGTTGGCGGTCAGGACAGTGGAAAAGGCTGCGCCGTTTTCCACGCTACGGGGCCTTGAGCCGGGGAGGAGCGCGGTTGCAGCGGAGTCAGCCGTGCGCCAGGGCCGCCAGTTCGTCCAGTCCGCTGTGGCCATCGGCATAGGCCGCACGGAAGCTGTCGCGCTGCTGCCAGCGCGCCCAGAAGGCCGCTAGGTGCTCGAAGCGCTCGTCCAGCGGCGTCTGGTTGGTGGGGAACTTGGAAAAGGCGATGGCGGTGCACAGGGTGATGTCGGCGAAGGTCGGCGCTGCGCCGCCCAGCAGCCATTCGCGCCCGTCGGCCAAGTGCCGATCCACCAGCGCGGCGTGCATCAGGGCTTCCTTGCGGCAATGCTCGCCCCATTGCGGGTTATGGGTCAGCTCGAGCTTGTGGCCGAGGCCTTCGTGCTGCACATGGAACATGGTCACGATGCGATAGAGCACATGGACGAAGATGCGGTCGTTCCACATGGCGTCCTGGCCCTGCTCCAGCGGCGTTTCGCCCATGACCTTGCGCCCGGGATGGCTGTTGTCCAGATAGCGGGCGATGGCCGCGCTCTCGGCCAGGTAGCCGCCTTCGGCCAGTTCCAGGGTCGGGGTCTCGCCCCAGGGATTGCGCTTGAGGTGCTGCCACTGGCGTTGCTCGCCTTCGGGCGCCATCTTCAGGATGACCTCCTCGAACTGATCGGCGATGCCCTTTTCATGGATGAACAGCCGCAGCCGTTGCGGGTTGGGGAAGGCGGACGGCGAGGTGAAGAGGCGTAGCTTGGCCATGGCGGGCTCCGGAAGGGACAGTGACGCAACATGCGACTGCGGGCGGTCGTGCCGCGTTCGTCTGAGGTGACCAAGAATGCCGGGCCAGGGCGGGGGAGCAACAGCCAACTCGCTGTATGCCCTCCATGCAAAGAGTCGATTGGTCAGGCCGGCGTTTGGCTCACGAGGCTGGCGACGATTCGTTCGCGCAGCCAGGCATGGGCGGGATCGCGGTGCAGGCGTTCGGGCCAGAGCAGCAGCATGTCGAAGCCCGGGATGGCCAGGGGTGACGGCTGGACCTGCAGGCCGGGATGATTCAGGGCGATCTGGGCGGGCAGCAGGGCCACCAGATCGCTGACCAGCAGGACACTGGCCAGGGTGGCGAAGTGGGGCACCGACAGCACCACCCGCCGCGCGCGGCCCTGTTCCGCCAGCAACCGATCGGTGACGCTGGCGAAGCCGCCGCCGCTCGGCGAGACCAGCGCCTGATCCAGTTGGCAGAAGGTGTCCAGGGACACAGGTTGCTGCAGGGCCGGATGGCCGCGCCGGCCCGCCAGCAGATAGTGTTCGGTGAACAGCAGACGCTGGCGCAGACCCGCTGCGGCGGTATCGGCCACATCCAGTGCCAGGTCCAGGTGATCCCCCTCCAGCTGTTCCGCGAGCAACGCTGGCTTCTTGTCCAGCAGCGCCAGGCGGATACCGGGCGCCTGCTGACGCAGGTCAGCCAGCAGTGGGGTGAGCAGGGTGGTTGCACTATGGTCGCTGGCGGCGATGCGCCAGGTTCGCTCGGCGCGGGCCGGTTCGAAGGGGGCGGCCGGTGCCAGGGCGTCTTCCAGCGCAGCCAGTGCCTGGCGCAACGGCTCGCGCAGGGCCTCGGCACGCGCCGTGGGGCGCATGCCGCGGGGACCCGGCAAGAGCAGGGGATCTTCGAGCACCTGGCGCAGTCGGCCGAGTTGCAGGCTGACGGTGGGCTGCGCCAGGTTGAGCCGGCGTGCGGCGCGGGTCACGTTGAGTTCGGCGAGCAAGGCGTCGAGGGTGACCAGCAGATTGAGGTCGAGGCGCCTTAAGCTATTGTGCATGGCAATGGCTGCTGTTTCGGCAATTCATTTTCAGCATAGCGCGACCGCTTCTAGTCTAGGCACTTCTTTCTCACGAGGTGATCACCATGAAGGTCCTGCTGGTCTACGCCCATCCCGAACCCCGGTCGCTCAACGGCGCGCTGCGCGACTTCGCCGTGGCCCATCTGCAGGCGGCCGGCCATGAGGTCCAGGTCTCCGATCTCTATGCCATGGATTGGAAGGCCACCCTGGATGCCGCGGACGCCCCGCACCTGGCACCCGGTGAGCGTTTCGATGCAGTCGTCGATTCCCAGCGCGCCTATGCCAGTGGTGGACAACCGGCGGATATCGCCGCCGAGCAGGCCAAGCTGCTGTGGGCCGACGCCGTGATCCTGCAATTTCCGCTGTGGTGGTTTTCCCTGCCGGCCATCCTCAAGGGCTGGGTGGAGCGGGTCTATGCCTGCGGCTTCGCCTATGGGGTGGGCGAGCACAGCGATAGCCACTGGGGCGATCGCTACGGCGAAGGCACTCTGGCCGGCAAGCGCGCCATGCTGGTGGTGACCTGTGGCGGCTGGGAATCACACTACAGCGCGCGTGGGATCAACGGGGGCCTGGATGACATCCTCTTTCCCATCCAGCACGGCATCCTCTTCTATCCCGGTTTCAGCGTGCTGCCGCCGTTTCCGGTCTATCGCACGAGCAAGGTCGACGCGGTCGCCTTCGAGCGGCTGTGCCAGGCCTATGGGGCACGGCTGGATGGGCTGGCCACGGACACACCCCTGGCGTTCCGGCGGCAGAATGGCGGGGACTACGAGATTCCGGCGCTGACCCTGAAGCCTGACCTGGCGCCGGGGCGGACGGGGTTGGGGGTTCATCTGCGGGAGGAGTGAGGGTTGGCGCGGCCTGGTTTCCGTGGCTCGGGGCTCAACGGCGGGGCTGGGCCTTGGGTGGTGTCGGGCTTCGCTGGCGCTCAAACCAACCTACGATGCTTCCCTCACCCCAGCCCTCTCCCAAGGGGAGAGGGGGCGGTTACATGCAGTGCATGGACTGCAGCGAAGTTGGCCTGGTCGAGACAGTGGAAAACGCTACGCGGTTTTCCACGCTACGAGCTGTAGGGTGGACGACGGCGCAGCCTCGTCCACGCGAATCTCACAAGGCAAGCCTCAGTTGGCTCTCTTGCTGTCCACCTGATCCAGACGGCCGCCGCGGAAGGTGAGGAAGTACAGCATGCCGTTCCAGGGGCCGTAGGCCCATTCCTCGACGAATTCCACCTGGCGATAGCCGTAGCCATCGGTGACCTGGCGTTCGCCCAGCGGCGTGACGCTCAGCGGATCGCCGCACTTGCCGCGGACCTCGTGGGTGGTGGAGCCGGTGGAGACCAGGGCGCTGCCGCAGCGCAGCGACGCGGCCTGACTGGTGCCGGTGGCGAGCAGGAGCAGCAACAGCAGGGGGCGCAGGTTCATTGGCGCTGGAACTCGATGCGAGAGAGGCGATTGGCTTCGAAGGTGAGGATGTAGTTGGCGCCGTTCTTCGGGCCGTACACCCATTCTTCGATCACCGCCTCGCGGCGTTCGTTGCGGCCCAGTTCGTAGCCCACCAGGTCGCGATGGGCGGGTTCGCCGCATTTCTGCAGCACTTCGAAGGCGCGATCACCCCGGCTGACCAGGGCGTTGCCGCATCTCATGGAATCGGCGGCGGCGCCGGTGGCGACCAGCAGGGTGAAGGCGGCGAGCAGGCAACGCATGAGGGTCTCCTGACCGGTCAGAGCACCCCGAGCTGCAACTGCGCGGCCGTGGGCGATTCGCCGGATTGGGCTTGAGTGCTGACGTCCAGCAGGTAGACCCGCTGGGCGTCCAGTTTCGCCGTGTCCACCAGGTAGGTCTTGATGGCGCCCGCGCGCTGCTGGGCCAGGCTGCGCAGGAGGCCGTCGTTGCCGCTCCAGGCTTCGAGCACCGCCTGGCGCAGGCGCGCCGTGCGGGTGGCATCGTCAAGACTATCCCATTCCTGCGGCGGTTGCGCCTGCAGTCGCAGGCGGTACAGGCCTTCCAGCAGGGGCGCGCGCATGTCGGCGGGCACCTGCAACTGGCTGGGATCGGCCGGGACCTTGTCGCCGCGACGCTGCAGCAGGTTGAAGTACTGGGTCTGGAAGTCCTTTTCCAGCTGGCTGGCGGCCAGGGCGCGACCATCGCTGGCGGCACCAGCATGCCCCTTGACCTCCACCGTCAGCTGCGGCCGCTGGCGCAGGGCCGCGGCCAGCTTGTCCAGTTCGCCGCGGGCCTGGGCCGAGAGGCTGGTGCTGCCGGGGGCGAAGTCGATGGCGCTGAGATCCGCCTCGTGCCCGCCGACCAGTCCCGCCAGCATGCGGAAGGGCGCCTGGACGGCGCGGCTGAGCACATTGCGCAGGGTCTGCCAGACCACCGGCATGACGCTGAAGTTGGGGTCGGCGAGATTGCCCGCCACCGGCAGGCGCAGGTCGATGCGACCGTGGCTGTCCTTGAGCAGGGCCACCGCCAGGCGCACCGGCAGGTCCACGGCGTCCTTGCTGTCCACCCGCTCGCCCAGTTCCAGCTGGTCGAGCACCACGTGGTTCTGCGCCTGCAGCTTGCCGTCGTCGATGCGGTATTGCAGATCCAGGTCGAGGCGCCCCTTGCGCACCGCATAGCCGGCGAACTTGCCGGTATAGGGCGACAGGGTGGTGAGTTCGACCTGGCGGAAATAGGCGGTCACGTCCAGCTGCTGCAGGGGATCGAGGGGATCGAGGCGGCCCTTGATCTCCACTGGGGCGAAGCGATCGACCTTGCCGGCGAGGTGGATGTCGGCCGGCTTGGAGGCGGCGGTGTCCAGGGTGCCGATGCCGCCTTCCAGGGACTGGATGTTGGTGGCGAAGCCGGGCTTGAGGCTGTTGTCGGCGAAGTCGGCGCTGCCGTCCCTGATGCTCACCCCGCCGATGCGGATCTGCAGCGGTGGTGAGCTGTCCTTCGACTCGGTTTTCGGCTGGGGAACCAGCAGGGCGCTGAAGTTGTTGCTGAGGTCCTCGTTGATCACCAGGGTGCCATAGGGCTTTTCCAGGTCGATCCTGTCGATCACCAGCCGCTTGCCCAGTTCGAAGGCGATGCCCTGCACGTCCAGCCGCTGCCAGCGCATGAAGTCCTGCTGGTGCAGGGTGTCGAGCACGTGCACCTGGGTGACCTGGGCCGCGCCACTGACGGTGAGGCCCAGGGGTTCGCCCGGGACCAGGGCCACCTTGAGCCGGCTGGCCAACTGGCCGCTGCGGATCTCCAGGCGCACATAGGGGCTGAGATAGGGCTGGGCCTGGCGCAGGTTGAGTTCGTCGATGCCGATGTCGAAGCTGCCCTGCAGCGGTGTCAGCGCCAGCTGGCCATCGGCGGTGATGCGCCCGCGATCACCCAGGGTGGTCTTGAGCGCCAGGTCGAAGGGCTTGCTGCCGGCGCTGTCGAAGCCTTTTACGGCCAGGTCCAGGCCGCTGAAATAGAGACTGGCCGGCTCCTGGGGCACGCGGTCCACCAGGTGCAGCTGGTTGTCGCTGAGCTGGGCGTCGTCGAGGCGCACGCGCCAGCCCGGGCCGCCGCTGCTCGGGGCGTCGCTGGCGGGGAACAGCCTCTGCCAGTCGAGACTGCCATCCTGCTCGCGATTGCCCCAGGCATCCAGGCCATTGCCGCGCAGGCGGGCGATGCTGACCTCGCGCTGCTGCAGATCCAGGGCGATGCCCTCGGCGGCCAGGCGCTTGAAGCTGGCCTTGGGTTCGGCGTTCACCGCCTGCACGGCGACGTCGTCCAGCGCCAGGCGGCCCTGGCTGAGCTGCAGTTGCAGGGTCTTGCTCAGGTCCAGGCGGTAGTGGGCGCTGGCTTCCAGGCGGCCCTTGCCAAGCGCCAGCGGCAACTGGTTGCGCACATAGGGCCACCAGGGCGCGAGGCTGACGCCCTTGAGGGTCAGGTCGCCTTCGCTGCGCAGCGGCAAGAGATCCAGGCTGCCCTTCCAGGTGAGCTGGCCGCCCTGGGCGGTGGTGGCGGTCAGTGCCAGCTGGCCGGGGGCGTCGCCGCTGCGGGTGCGGAATTCCTGCAGGGTGGCATCCAGGGGGGTGAAGGTGGCTTCCACCGGCTGGGCGCCCTGGGCGTCGAGGAAGTGCAGCCGGCCACCGACCAGGGCGATGCGCTCGATGTGCACCGGGAAGGGTTGACCCGGCTCCGTGGCGGCCGGCGTCGGCGTGACGGGGGTAGCGGGCTCGCTGCGCCAGAGCTGGGCCAGATTGACCTGGCCGCCCTTGGCGATGCGCAGATCGACCTGGGGCTGGTCGAGGCGCACCTCGGTCAGGTGCAGGGTGCGCCGCCAGAGGCTGTCCCACTGCAGGTCGGCCGAGAAGCCTTCGGCGGCGATTACAGGATGCTCCGCCGGGCCGATCAGCAGCTTTTCGGCGTGCAGTTGCAGGGTGAAGGGATTGAACCTCAGCGCCTGCAGACTGGCCGGCTGGGTGAGGCGCTCGGTCAGCGTCTGGTTGAGGTAGTGCAGGGCGAGGCGCGGTCCGACCAGGAATCCGAGCAGACTGTAGAGGGCCAAGAGCACGAGCAGCACGAGGCTCGCTTTCACAATTCTGGACATGCAGGCATCTGGGACGGCGAAGGTGTCCGGATTATGGCACGGCACCCCCGGCGACGAGGGCGCTGGCCGTCCCAAAAGCACTGCTGGCTATGCGAGCCATCAGGGACACGATTACAGGAGCGGTTGCAAGATCGCTCACATTTTCGCCAATCCGGACGAGTGGCGAGGACGCACGACCGATCAGTGGTCAGGTGGATGGGAAGGCTTCTGGTAGAGGCGTCGGGGCCTTTGCCGAAGGCTCTAACACGGCACTTTGCCATGATCCGCCCGTCGCTCCAGATTAAGTTTGACTTAAGGACCGCCGACTAGTCTCGCGAACAGGTTGCATTCTCAGGGAGGGGAGGCGGTGACGGGCTCGACGGCTCGCGGTGTGACGACAGGACGGTCAGGGCAACCGCGAATCGAGAATCCGCGTCGCCGGGAGTAGCAGATGTCCAGTCCGATCCAGCTCCATTCCATCCAGAAGAAGATCCAGTTCCTGCGCACCACCTTCAGCTATGTCGGCTGGTCGCTGTTCGGTCTGCTGCTGTGGGACGTGGCGGTGACGGTGGACGCCATGCTGTTCGTCGAGGATCGCTTCGATCTGCCGCTGACGCCCCTGACCCTGCTGTGCTCGGCGCTGGTGGTGCTGATCAGCTTTCGCAACAGCAGCGCCTATGCCCGCTGGTGGGAGGCCCGCACCCTGTGGGGCGCCATGGTCAACAGCTCGCGCAGCTTCGGCCGCCAGGTGCTGACCCTGATCGACGACCAGGGCAAGGCGCAGAACCGGGTCAAGGCGGTGCTCCTGCGTCGGCACATGGGCTATCTGCACGCCCTGCGCGCCCAGCTCAAGCGCCAGGATCCGGCCCAGGCGGCCGCGCCCTATCTGGCCCGCCACGAACTGGCGCTGGCCGAAGGCAGCCTCAACTTCGCCAACGACATCCTCGCCGGCACCGCCGAGCTGATCGCCAGCGAATACCGCCAGGGCCGGCTGGACAGCATCCGCCTGGCGCGGCTGGAAGAGACCCTGGTGGACATGTCCAACTGGCAGGGCGGCATGGAGCGTATCGCCAACACCCCCTTGCCCTATCCCTACGTCTGCTTTCCGCAGCTGTTCAGCTTCCTGTTCTGCATCGCCATGCCGCTGGGCCTGGTCTCTACCCTCGGCTGGTTCACTCCGCTGGTGTCCACCGTGGTCGGCTTCATGCTGCTGGCCCTGGAGCGCATCGGTAGCGATCTGCAGGCGCCCTTCGCCGACAGCCAGCACCAGATCACCATGGACAAGCTGTGCGCCACCATCGAGGCCAACCTGCTGTCGATGCTGCGGCCGCGCAGCGAAGAGGGCAGTGCGGTGGCCCTGGCCCAGCCCGAGGTCGAGGCCGCACCGAGCCGACGGGTGGCCTGACCGGCGGCGTCAGCCGGGGAGAGCGGGGCAGGTGGGACGGAAAACGTGCGGAAAGTCCCGCGCCAGAGGCATTTCTTTCGTGAGGGCACGGCACTAGCGCCGCTTCGTTCCGGTCACATTTTGCAATCTCCCCTGGCAGCGGTGGTTGGCTGGGGCCCAGCGGCGCTTGCCATGGGTCGCTGGCGGGCCGGGGCGAGAGGTGCCGTGGGGCCTGCGTCCCGCGACCTATATCTCGCTACGGATGCCCGCTCATGTCCGAAACCCGTCTCCCGACCGCCGGGGCCAGCGCCGAACCCTCGCGCCGCGCGCGCCATGCCCTGGATGCCCTCAATTTCACCCTGGCCGACGTCCGCGACGGCCTGGGCCCCTATCTCGCCATCTATCTGATCGCCGTGCGCGGTCCGGGGGAGGGCTGGAACGAGGCCACCGCCGGTTTCATCATGACCCTGGCCGGCATCGCCGGACTGATCGCCCAGACCCCGGCCGGCGCCCTGATCGACCGCACCCGCCACAAGCGCCTCATGGTCGGCGTCGCCGCCCTGGTGGTGACGATCTGCAGTGTGCTGCTGCCCTTCGTCTCCAACTTCTATGTGGTGGCGGCCACCCAGTCGCTGGCCCATGCCGCGGCGGCCATCTTCGCCCCGGCGCTGGCGGCCATCACCCTGGGCATCGTCGGACCCAAGGCCTTCACCAAGCACATCGGCCGCAACGAGGGCTTCAACCACGCCGGCAACGCCGTCTCGGCGGCCCTGGCCGGTGGCCTGGCCTATTTCTTCGGTCCCACCGTGGTGTTCTGGCTGATGGCGTTGCTCGCGGCGGCCTCCATCGTCGCCATCGTTCGCGTACCCCAGGACGAGATCGACGATGACCTGGCCCAGGGGCTGGGCGAGGAAAACGGCGCCCGCGATGCCAAGCCGGTGTCGGCCTGGCAGGCGCTGCTGGCCAATCGCAAGCTGCAACTGCTGGCGCTGCTGGCCGCCATCTTCCACCTGGCCAATGCCGCCATGCTGACCTCGGTCGGCCAGCAGCTGACCCATATCGTCGGCAAGGACAGCGCCACCTCGCTGGTGGCCGTCTGCATCGTCGCCGCCCAGTGCGTGATGGTGCCGGTGGCCATCCTGGTGGGGCGCAAGGCCGATGCCTTCGGGCGCAAGCCGATTTTTCTCTTCGCCTTCGCCGTGCTGGCGATCCGCGGCGTGCTCTACACCTTTTCCGACAGCCCTTACTACCTGGTGGCGGTGCAGCTGCTCGATGGCATCGGCGCCGGGATCTATGGCGCCCTGATGCCGGTGATCGTCGCCGACCTGACCCGCGGCAGCGGACGCTTCAACGTCAGCCAGGGCGCCATCGCCACCGCCCAGGGGCTGGGTGCGGCGATCAGCGCCACCATCGCCGGGATCATCATCGTCCGCTTCGGCTATGCGGCGGCCTTCACCACCCTGGCCGCCATCGCCGCGGTGGGCTTCGTGCTTTATCTGCTGCTGATGCCGGAGACCCGCGACGAGCACGTTGCCGGAGAGGCGGCGCGTTCCACCGGTACTGTGGTGGGAGGCTGAGATGGCACGCCAGGATGATTTTCTCGCCTTCGCCCATATCGGCGATCTGCACCTGACCACCGCCGAGGCCGACAACGCCCGGGACCTGCAGACCCTCCTGCAGCGCCTGCGCGGGTGCACCGAACTGGATTTCGTCTATCTGCCCGGGGACAACGCCGACAACGGCACCGCGGAGCAGTACCGGCTGCTCAGGCGGCTGCTGGACGACTTTCCGCTGCCGGTAACGGTGATCACCGGCGACCACGACATGGAGGGCGGCGATCTCGGCCCCTTCTATGCCGAGTTGCAGGTGCCGCAACTGCCTTATTCCAGGGAGGTGGGCGGCGTGCGTTGCCTGTTCCTCGACATGTGCGGACCGGGCAGCGGCGGGCCGGATTTCCGTCTTGGTAGCGAGCAGCTGCAGTGGCTGGAGCAGGAGTTGCACGAGGCGACCCGGCGGGAGCAGCGCTGCGTGGTCTTCATGCACAGCTATCCGGCGGACCTGCAGGGGCCCGGCGAAGCCGAGCGGGTGGCGCGGCTGCTGCACGAGGGCCCGGTGCGCCTGGTGGAGATCGGCCATACCCACTACAACGAACTGGCCCACGACGGCGGCGTGCTCTATGCCGCCTGCAGATCCACCGGCCAGATCGAGGAAGGCGGTGTAGGATTCGCGCTGGTCACCCTGGACGGTCCGGCGGTGAGCTGGCGCTTTCGCGAATTGCCCGACGGCTGGCCCTGGGTGCAGATCACCGCGCCCGGCGATCCCCGCCTGAACGGCGCTGGCGTGGCCGAGGGTCACGAGTGCCGGGTGCTGGTGCTGAGCGACGCCGACCTCTCCGCCTGCGAATGGCAGTGCGACGACGGCCCCTGGTGGCCGCTGCAGCCGTTGGGCAAGGGTCGCTACCAGGGCGATCGGCCGGTGCCGGAAGGGACGCGGCGGTTGCAGGTACGGGTCAGGGACTCTCGCGGCGGCGAAGATATCGACCGGCTCGACCTGGACGGCGGTCACCGGCCGCTGGCGGCGCCGGCCGACTGGGGTTCGGATCGCACCCAACTGGGTGAATGGCAGGCCAAGGGCGTGCTGGGGACCCAATTGGGACCCAATCGCAATGGCCGCAAATGGTGAGGTCGGCAGCGCCGGTCTCGCGACTCGACTAGAAGGAACAGCGCTTTCATGGGGTCCATCGTCACCACTCCCCACGTCCTGACGTGGGTCATCGCCGCCCTGGCCACCCTCGGGGTGGTCTCGCGGCCCTTCGGTCTGCCGGAGGCGCTGTTCGCCGTGGCCGGTGCCGTGCTGCTGGCGCTGTTCGGCCTGTTGCCGCTGGACGGCGTCTGGCACGGAATCGCCAAGGGCACCGACGTCTATCTGTTCCTTATCGGCATGATGCTGCTGGCCGAGATCGCCCGCAAGGAAGGGCTGTTCGACTGGGTCGCCGGCCACGCGGTGCGCGCGGCGAAGGGCTCGGCGCTGCGGCTGTTCGCGCTGGTCTATGGCGTCGGTATCCTGGTCACGGTGTTTCTTTCCAACGACGCCTGCGCCGTGGTGCTGACCCCGGCGGTCTACTACGCCACCCGCGCGGCGAAGGTGAAGAATCCGCTGCCCTATCTGTTTTCCTGCGCCTTCATCGCCAACGCGGCGAGTTTCGTGCTGCCGATCTCCAACCCGGCCAACCTGGTGGTCTTCGCCGAGCACATGCCCGAGCTGAGCCGCTGGCTGGCGCTGTTCACGGTGCCGTCGATCCTGGCCATCGCCGCGACCTTCCTCACCCTCTGGGCGACCCAGGCCAAGGTCCTGCGCGCCGAGCGGCTGTCCGAAGGGGGCGCGGTGGATGCGCTGCCCACCACCGGACGCATCGCCGGCTGCGGCCTGATCCTGACCATCCTGGTGCTGCTCGGCGCCTCGGCGCTGGATCTGGAGCTGGGTCTGCCGACCTTCCTGGCCGGCTTCGCCACCTTCCTGGTGGTGGTGGCCTGCAAGCGCGGCGGCGGCCTGGAATTGCTCAAGCACATCTCCTGGGGCGTGCTGCCGCTGGTGGCCGGACTGTTCGTGCTGGTGGAGGCCCTGGAGACCACCGGGGTGCTGCAGGCGCTGGCCAATCAGCTGCAGGCCGCCGCCCAGGCGACCCCGGAGCGCGCCGCCTGGGGCGCCGGGCTGCTGGTGGCCTTTGGCAGCAACCTGGTCAACAACCTGCCGGCCGGGCTGCTGGCCGGGGCGGCGGTGCAGGCCGCCCATGTCTCGGAAAAGATCGCCGGCGCCGTGCTGATCGGCATCGACCTCGGCCCCAACCTGTCCATCACCGGTTCCCTGGCGACCCTGCTATGGCTGGCCGCGCTGCGCCGCGAAGGGCTGTCGGTGAGCTTCTGGCAATTCCTCAAGCTGGGCGCCGTGGTGATGATCCCGGCGTTGCTACTGGCGCTGGCTGCGCTGATCCATCTCTGACGGACGGTCTCCAGGCGTAGCGGCGCTGCCGCTGCGCCTGGGGCACTATCGGGGTTCGTCCGCTACGGAGCATCGCCCATGGCCATCGCCCGCTATACCGGCTTCGCCCAGGCGCTGCACTGGCTGACCGTCGCCCTGCTGTGCCTGCTCTTGCCCTTCGTCTGGGTGGCGGAAAACTTTCCGCCCGGTCCGGTGCGTACGCTCTGGTACCTGCTGCACGAATCCACCGGGATCTCGGTGTTCCTGCTGGTGCTGATCCGCCTGACCTGGCGCTGGCGGCATCCGGCGCCGCCGACCAATCCCCGCGACGGGCGCCTGCTGCGGCTGCTCGCCGGTCTCAATCACTGCCTGCTCTATGCCGTGCTGCTGCTGATGCCGGTGACCGGCTACCTGATGGCCGGCCAGGGGCAGCCGGTGCCGGTGTTCGGGTTGTTTTCCCTGCCGGGTTTCCCCCGCCATGAAGCCCTCGGCATCCTCGCCAATCGCATCCATGTGGCCGGTCAGTTCGCCGTCTATGGCCTGGTGCTGCTGCACGTGGCGGCGGTGGTCTGGCACGTGGCGATCCGCCGGGATGGGACGCTGGAACGGATGCTCCCCGAGCAACGCCTCTAGGCGCTGCCTTCCACCCGCTGCCGGTCACGCTCCAGCAGCGCCGGCAGGGTCTCGCGCAGGTGGTCCACCAGGGTGCGGATCTTGGCATCGAGAAAGCGCCGCGAGGGATAGAGCGCATGGATGTCCAGGGCATAGAGCCGGTGCCCGGGCAGCACCCGTTGCAGGCGGCCACTGGTCAGACCCTCGACCGCGGCGTACAGCGGCAGGGCACCGATACCCAGGCCGCTGGCCACGGCCTCGGCCAGGGCGTCGGCGGTGTTGACCTGGAAGGGCGGTCGATCCACCGCCACCTCGGCCAGGCCCTCGGGCCCTTCCAGCAACCAGCGATCCGGCGCCATGGCGCGATTGACCAGCCGCAGGCAGCGGTGCCCGGTCAGCTCCGCCGGGGTGGTCGGTCGGCCCTGGCGTTCCAGGTAGGCAGGCGCCGCGCAGAGCACGCTGTGGGTGCTGCCCAGGCGCGCCGAATGGAAGGCCGAGTCCGGCAGGCCGTCGGCGAGGATCAGCGACAGGTCGTAGCCTTCCTTGAGGATGTCGGTGAAGGTGTTGGTCAGTTGCAGATCCAGGTCGACCTCGGGATAGCGCTCGCCATAGCTGGCGAGACTCTGGATCAGGTAGTGCTGGCCGAGGCCGGTCATGGTGTGGATGCGCAGCCGGCCGCGCGGCACGGCCAGGGCATGACGAGCCTCGGCATCGGCTTCGTCGAGGTCGGCGAGGATGCGCTGGCAGCGCACCAGGTAGCGTTCGCCGGCTTCGGTCAGGCGCAACTGGCGGGTGGTGCGGTGCAGCAGCCGGGTCTGCAGGTGCTGCTCCAGCTGGCTGACCGCCCGCGACACATAGGCGGTGGTGAGTTCCAGCTGGCGCGCGGCGGCGGTGAAGCTGCCGGTCTGGGCCACGCAGGCGAAGGCGCGCAGATTGAAGAGATGATCCATGGACGGGGCAGGGCGGTGGAAAGGGCCATTGTGGGCCATTACCCGCCCGTTGGTTAACGCTCTTTGCTGTCGCACCCGGCTTAATCGGGGTGGACCCGGCTTCCTAGAATGGCCGCCGAGGCGCTGCCTCTCGCCCCCTCCCGTCGATCCCGTCGTTGCCCAGCATGCCCCTCGCTTCGCCGTTGCCCCTGCGGCCCGCCCGCTCCGTTCCGCGCCAACGCTGGCCTAGCCTGAATGCCTGGCGCCGCGCCGGCCGCGAATGGGCCCGCACCGACGGCCAGACCTGGGCCTTCATCGCCAAGGCGCTGTTGGCCGCGGCCCTGGCCCTGTGGCTGGCCTATCGCCTGGAACTGCCGCAACCGAGCACCGTGCTGGTCACTGTCTTCATCGTCCTGCAGCCGCAGAGCGGCCAGGTGCTGGCCAAGAGTTTCTATCGCATCCTCGGCAGCCTGGCCGGCCTGAGCTTCACCGTGGCCGCCATCGCCCTGTTCGCCCAGGAGCGGGTCCTGCTGCTCGGCGCCCTGGTGCTGTGGATCGGCTATTGCACCCGCGGGGCGGCGCGCTATCGCGACTTTCGCAGCTATGCCTTCCTGCTGGCCGGCTATACCGCCTGCCTGGTCGGGCTGCCGGCGGTGGCCCAGCCCCAGGGCGCCTTCTTGCAGGCGGTATGGCGTCTGTTGGAGATCGCCCTGGGCATCTGCTGCGCCGGGGTGGTGAGCGTGGCGATCCTGCCGCAGACCACCCGCGGCGTGCTGCGCCGCACCCTGGCGCAGCGCCTGCGCGACTTCCTCGCCATGGCCCATGACGGCCTGCTCGGCCGCCTCGAGGCCGAACGCTTCGCCGCACTCAGCGCCCGCTTCGCCGCCGATTCCGTGGGGTTCGAGAGCCTGCGCAGCGCCAGCGTCTTCGAAGAGCCCTATCTGCGGCGGCGCAGCGGGCGCCTGGCGGCCCTGGGCAATCGCCTCATGCTGCTCAACACCCGCTTTCATGCCCTTTACCAGTTGCTGGCGCGCCTGGCCGAGCGGCCGCCGGCGGTGCGTCAGGCCCTGGCGCCTGCCCTGGAACTGATCGCCGCCGCCCTGGCACCGAGCCTGGGCCGACTACCGGAAGAGCGGGATCTGCGCCGGCTCAACGAGCGCCTGGCCGCGGAGCGTGAAACCTTGATGGCGGCGATCCGCGCCGGTCGTCAGCAATTGGCTCGCACGGCGCCTGCGGCCGAGGTCGACCGGCTCGACTACGACACCGCCGCCGAATTGCTCTATCGCTTCGCCGAGGACCTGCACCTGCTGCTGAATACCCAGCTGGAGCTGGACCTGCCGACCAGCACCGCGCCCAAGACGCGCGAGACCTTCACGCCGCTGGCCAGTCGCGCGGTGGCCTGGATGGCCGGGGTGCGCAGCGCCCTGGTGGTGCTGGGCGTAGGGCTGTTCTGGATCGAGACCGCCTGGCCGAGCGGCGCGGCCTGCACCCTGGCGGCGGCGCTGATCTCGGCGCTGGCCTCCACCTCGGCCGATCCGCGCCGCTATTGCCTGCAACTGGCGGTTGGCACCCTGGTCGGGGCCCTGGCCGGTGGCCTGTTGCACTTCCAGGTGCTGCCCTGGATCGACGGCTTCGCGCTATTGCTGCTGGTGCTGGCGCCGGTATTCACCGCCGGCGCCTGGCTGATCACCCGGCCACGCCTGGCCGGTTATGGCACCGGGCTGATGGTCTGGTTCTGCTCGGCGGCCCTGCCGGGCAATCTGCCGCGCTACGACGCCGACCTCTTCTGCAACACCTACCTGGCCTACCTCGTGGCCTGCGGCGTGGCGGTGGTGGCCGTCAGCGTGCTGCTGCCGCCCAGCCAGCCCTGGGTCTGGCGGCGGCTGGAGGCTGCCCTGCGCGAGCGCCTGGTCCACGCCATAGGCGCGCCCCTGGCCGGCCTGAGTGGCCGCTTCGATTCCGGCCTGCGCGATCTGCTCAACCAGGTGCAGGTGCTCACCGTGGGTCAGCCGGTGGTGCAGCGGCAGCTGCTGCGCTGGACCTTTCTCAGCCTGGAACTGGGCCACGCCATCATCGAGTTGCGCCTGGAACAGGCCGCGCTGCCGCCCTTGCCCTGGTATCGCGAACAGCGCGCCTGGCGCCTGGCGATCCGCGCCCTGGGCCGGGCGCTGGTGCGGCTGGCTCGCCAGCCCGATGCCGCCAACCTGGCCCGCGCCCTGGGCGCCGTGGATCAGGCCATCCTGCTGGCGCACCAGGCCCAGCGCCACCTGGAGCCCACGCCGGGCGACTTCGACCGGTCGCCGCTGCGGCGCATCGCCAGCTACCTGCACGTCATCCGCACCTCGCTGCTGGCGCCGGATTCGCCTCTGGCCGGGTACCTGCCGCAGGCCCGGCCACCGGCGCGCGACGAAGGCTAGCCAGCAGCCGGCCAAAATCCGACTAGGCTTACGGACGGGGAGGGCCAGCAGGCCCTCTGCCATGCGACTTTCGGCACAACCAGAACAAGGCCCGCCTGCCCATGCCCGTCCGCTTCGTCCGTCCGCTGCTCTGTTCCGCCAGTTTTCTCCTGACGCCCCTGGCGTCTGCCCTGGAAGCCCCGGGCGCCCCCGGCGCCGCACCCTTCTGGTCCTATTCCGGCAAGACCGGCATCGGCACCAGCTACGAGGCCTATCGCGATGGCGCCTACAGCGACCAGGCCAGCACCGGACGCGTCTCGCGGGTCTGGTTCTCCCTGGCCCAGGGCGTGGTCACCGAGACCATGCAGGGCCTCATCCACGAGGCGCAGCTGCGCGAGATGCAACTGGTGATCCGCGGCCCCGACTTCACCCACCTGGAGCGCGACGACACCGACAGCCGCATCGAATACCTGGCCACCGATAGCGCCGGCCGGCCGACTTCCCTGGCCTACCGGATCGTCAATCGCGACCGCCAGGGCCGCTACGAGATCGAGAAGCACGTTTTCACTGACCCGGACCAGGACACCCTGGTCATGCGCGTCATCTTTCGCAGCCAGGATCCGCGCATCCAGCCCTATCTCTATGTCGATCCGGCGCTGGCCAACAGCGGCAGCCATGATCGCGCGGCGGTGAAGGGCGCGGTGCTCTACGCCAGCGAAGGCGAGCACGCCCTGGTGGTCAAGGCCAGCCAGCCCCTGCAGACGCCCACCGTGGGTTTCGTCGGCAGCTCCGACGGCCTCGACGACCTGCGCCGCAACGGCAAGCTGACCCAGCTCTACAGCAGCACCGGTGACCAGGCCGGCAACGTCGCCATGCTGGCCAAGCTGCCGCTCAAGGGCGCCGAGACCACCCTGGACGTGGTGGTGGGCTTTGGCGCCAATCCGCGCCAGGCCGAGGCGGCGGCCGATGCCACCCTGGCCCGCGGCTACCAAAAGGTGCTGGCCCACTACAACGGCGAGGGCGACGCCATCGGCTGGCAGGACTACCTGGCCAGCCTCGATCAACTGCCGCGCCTGCAGGCCCAGGCCGGCGACGGCGGCAAGCTGGTCAACGCCAGCGCCCTGGTGCTCAAGGCCCAGGAAGACAAGACCCACGCCGGCGCCCTGATCGCCTCGCTGTCCAATCCCTGGGGCGAAACGGTGCCGGCGGCCAAGGGCACCACCGGCTACAAGGCGGTCTGGCCGCGGGACTTCTACCAGTGCGCCATGGCGCTGCTGGCGCTGGGCGATCGGCAGACGCCCAAGGTCGCCTTCAGCTACCTCAAGCAGGTGCAGGTGGACGCCAACACCGCCCACAAGCCGGCCGACAGCTCGGCCTTCATCCACCAGCAGAAGCAGGGCGACGAGGTCCGCGCGCCGGGGGCCACCGGCTGGTTCCTGCAGAAGACCCACGTCGACGGCACCATCGAATGGGTGGGCGTGCAACTGGACCAGACCGCCATGCCGATCATGCTCGGCTATCGCCTCTGGCAAGGCGGCCTGCTGGGCGATGCCGAGATCGATCGTTGGTATCGCGACATGCTCCGGCCCGCGGCGGATTTCCTCGCCCGCGACAGCCAGGTCAACCTGGGCTGGAACACCTGGCAGGTCAAGCCGCCGCAGACCCAGCAGGAGCGCTGGGAAGAGCAGTGGGGCTATTCGCCGTCCACCACCGCAGCGGTGATCGCCGGTCTCGCCACGGCCAGCGAACTGGCGCGCCATGCCGGCGACGAGGCCAATGCCAGTCGCTACCGCGACACCGCGCGGCGCTATTCGAGCCAGGTGGAAAAGACCATGGCCACCACCCAGGGCAGCCTGGGCGCCGGCAACTACTACCTGCGCATCACCCAGAACGAGGATCCCAACGACAAGGGCAAGCTGGTGGACAACAACAGCCGCCCGGGCCTGCCGGAAGACCAGGTGCTGGACGCCGGTTTCCTCGAACTGGTGCGCTACGGCGTGCGACCGGCCGGCGATCCCCTGGTGCAGAAGAGCCTGGCGGTGCTGGACGACGAGGGCCTGCCGGAGAATCTACGGGTCAAGTACAGCTTCCAGTACCAGGGGGTGCAGGGCACCTTCCCCGGCTGGCGCCGCTACGGCAACGACGGCTATGGCGAGAGTGAAAGCTCCGGCATCAACTTTCCGGCCACCGAGCAGCCGGTGCCCAACTCCGGACTGCGCGGCCGGGTCTGGCCGATCTTCACCGGTGAGCGCGGGCACTACGAGCTGGCGCGCCTGGTCCTGCAGGGCAAGCCGGATGCGGCGGCGCTCGGCAAACTGCGCGACACCTACGTCCGTGGCCTGGAACTGTTCGCCAACGCCGGCCTGATGCTGCCCGAGCAGGTCTGGGACGGCGTGGGCGACAACCGGCGCCACGGCTACACCAAGGGGCAGGGCACCGATTCGGCGACGCCGCTGGCCTGGTCCCACGCCGAATACGTCAAGCTGCTGCGCTCCATGGCGGACGGCCAGGTGTGGGATCACTACCCGGTGGTGGCGCGGGCACTGGCGCCCTGAGGGCGGATCCGACGAATGGCAGGCGGCCTCAGGGCCGCGTGCCAGGGCCGCTGAGCCAGGGCAACGAAACGTCGAACCCAAGGGAACGCCTGTAACAAGACTTGTCTGATGGGCGTTCTCGGGCTTTCCTGAGATGGGCGGATCCTTCCGCTCCCTGCTTTCCCTCTTCGCTCCGGCCCTCCTGCCCACGGTCCCGTACCGCGCGGTAGCGTGCCCGGCTGTCGCGCTTTTCTCTCGCTCGCTCCGGCGACCGCTCCGGTGGTCTGGGGGCGGGTCTTTGCCGGTTCCTGTCAAGAAGGTCACGGATATGACTGACGTCGCTCTCCCCATCGCCCTCTACCTGGGCACCCTGGTGCTGCTGGCCTTCGCCTTGCGCCGCAGCCCGCTGCTGACCGAGGAGACCCTGGCGCGCTCCTCGCCGCTGGATGCCCTGCGCGGCATCCTCGCCACCGCCGTGGTCTGCCTGCATTTCGTGCTGACCTATCACCTCAAGGCCGAGGGCCAGTGGCGCGAACCCGACAGCGACCTGCTCTACAACATGGGCGTGGTACCGGTCTCGCTGTTCTTCATGATCACCGGCTACCTGTTCTTCGGAAAGGTCTATCGCCGCACGCCGGACTGGGGCGAGCTGCTCCGTTCGCGGGTGCTGCGGGTGATGCCGCTGTATCTCTGCGTGGTGGCCGTGGTGGTGCTCTTCACCCTGATCCGCACCCACTTCGTCATCGCCGACGGCCAGCGCTTCATGCTCGAGCTGCTCAGCTGGGAGCTGTTTTCCGGCTTCAGTCTCAACGGCCTGGAGGAGAGCGGCTGGATGACCGCCGGCGCCCACTGGACGCTGCGCTACGAGGCGCTGTTCTACCTGGCCCTTCCGCTCATCGCCGCGCTGTTCAATCGTCGTGGCTTCGGCCTGCCGTTGCTGGTCTCGGCGCTGCTGGTGGGCGGCCTGGTCGCCGCCGGCTATCACTACCACGTGCTGGGCGCGCGCTTCGGCCTGCTGTTCCTGCTGGGATTCCTGCCGGTGTTCGTCAAGGTCCATCGGCCGGCGTTGCTGGCACGTTTGCGCACGCCCCTGGTGGCCGCGCTGTCGCTGGCGCTGGTGGCCTATGCCATGACCCAGCCGGACTACAACCTCAGGCAGATGCTGGCGCTGGCCTTGCCCTTCGCCGCCATGGCCGCCGGCAACGACCTCTTCGGCCTCCTGCGCAGTCGCGGCCTCAAGGTGCTGGGCGAGATCAGCTACAGCCTCTATCTCACCCATGGCCTGCTGCTCTACGGCCTCTTCACCCTGCTCAACCTGGGGTCGGTCGAGGTCCTGGGTACGGTCGGCTTCATGGCCCTACTGCCACCGGTGCTGGTGCTCGCCTGCCTGCTGTCGATGCTCAGCTACCGCTGGATCGAGCGTCCGCTGATGCACCTGGGCCGGGCGCCACGGCCTCGGCAAGTGCCGGCGTAAGCGCCGGCGCCGCCCCGGGATACTCCAGCAGAAAGGCCAGTGCCTGGGCGCAGGAGGCTTCCACCTTGAGCGCGAGCAGGTCGTCCGCGCGGGTGCGGCCATAGCCCAGGGCGGCGATGGGCAGGCCGGCGCGAGCCGCGGCCTGGGCGAAGCGAAAGCCGGAATAGACCATCAGCGACGAGCCCACCACCAGCAGCGCATCGGCGCGGCCCAGGTGGGCGAAGGCACGCTCCACCCGCGCGCCGGGCACGTGTTCGCCAAAGAACACCACGTCCGGCTTGAGCAGGGCGCCACAGCGCGGGCAGTCGGGCACGCGAAAACTCATGAAGTCCACGCCTTCCAGATCGGCATCGCCATCCGGCGCGGTAGCCGCGTCCAGCTGCAGCCAGTCGCCATTGAGTTCGCCCAGCCACTGCTGGAATTCCTGGCGCGGCAGGCGCAGCTCGCAACCCAGGCAGCGGATCTGGTCGAGGCGCCCGTGCAGGTCGATCACCGCCTCGCTGCCGGCGGCCTGGTGCAGCCGATCGACGTTCTGGGTCAGCAGCATCTCCACCTGGCCGCGCCGCTCCAGGGCCGCCAGGGCCTGGTGGGTGGCGTTGGGCCGCGCCTGGCAGAAACGCGGCCAGCCGATCAGGCTGCGAGCCCAGTAGCGGCGGCGCAACAATTCGTCGCCAACGAAGGCCTGCAGGGTGACCGGTTGCGGGCGCTTCCAGGCGCCGTCGCGGTCGCGGTAGTCGGGAATGCCGGAATCGGTGCTGCAACCGGCACCGGTGAGCAGAAAGATCCGCTCGTGCCGGGCGATAAAGGACTGGAGCTCGGGCAGGGACATCGTGCACCTGGAGTTGCGGGCGATATCCCCAGCTTGGAAAGGGTTATGCCGGGAGGCAAGCCGCAGCTGACGAACGTCCTGTCCGCGCTGCGGCGAGTGGCCTTCAGAAAACCGGCACGTAGATATAGATCTGCGAATCCTGGGCATCCACCCCGGTGAAGGCCTCGGTGTAGTGCTCGAAGCAGGCGCCGGGACGGGGTTGCAGGCCGCGCGCCGGCAGCAGTTCGGCGAACAGGCGGCCGAGGCTCTTGGCCACGCTGGGCGCGGTGCCCAGGTGCACGTAGCGGGCGTAG